>NZ_JBKZWT010000017.1:0-31796 GCF_047759905.1 Sinomonas sp. G460-2
CGCCGCGCGCAGCGCGTCCGGGAGCCGGACGGGACGGCCCGTCGAGCGGCTCACGAGCACCATGGACGTCGATGCATAGGCGTAGAGGGCGCTTCCGTCCGGCTCAGCGACCGAATAGCCCAGATCGAAGCTCGAGCCACCCACCCGCGTGACCCACAGGTTCACGGCGATGGGCGTGGGGCGGAACATGAGTGGCGCGAGATACTCGATCTCGTGCCGGCCCACGAGCGTGAAGTTCTCCGAGGTCACGGAGTCGAACATCGTGGGGCACACGCCGTCGCGCGCCCCGCCCGCTCCGGCCCCGCCCTCCCCAGCCCAAAGGGGTTCCCGCAGCCAGTGCACGCGCGCGTCCTCGAGGAATTGGAGGAAGCGCACGTTGTTCACGTGCCCATACGAATCGACGTCGCCGAAGCGCAAGTGGAGCGGGAACTGATAGGCCGAGGGCATGTCCCCATCTTCGCGCACGCTCCGAACCGCCGCGAACCGCACGGCTTGTTGCAAGGCTACCGGCGAGTTTAGTGTCGTGCCATGACGTCGCCCGCCCGCCAGACCGGCCCCACGGACACCCTGCTCACCCTGCTCGATCTCGACGATCTGGGCGGAGCCCGGACCGACAAGGACATTTTCGTTGGGCCCAGCGAGCGCCAGCCGCGGCACCGCGTCTTCGGCGGGCAGGTCCTCGCCCAGAGTCTGATGGCCGCGTCGCGCACGGTCCCGTCCGACAGGACCGTCCACTCGATGCACGGCTACTTCCTGCGTGCCGGCGACGCGGACAAGTCGATCACGTTCAGCGTCGAGCGGCTGCGCGACGGGCGGTCATTCTCGGCGCGCCAGGTGCACGCCTATCAGGACGGCAAGCCCATCCTCTCGATGACCGCCTCGTTCCAGACGGATTCGGTAGGCATCGACCACCAGACGGACATGCCGCACGACGTTCCGGACCCTGAATCGCTGCCGAGCACCGCCGACCTGCTTGGCAACATCGACCATCCGATCGCCCAGTACTGGGCATTCGACCGGCCGTTCGACGTGCGGCACGTCGATTCGGCGCTCTACGTGTCCGCGACCGGCGAGCAGGTGGCCCGGAACGCGGTGTGGATGAAGACGTTCGGCCCCATGCCCGACGACGAGCGGCTGCACCGCGCAGCCCTCGCGTACGCGAGCGACTACACGCTGCTCGAGCCGATCCTCCGCCGGCATGGGATCAGCTGGATCACCCCGGACATGAACGTCGCGAGCCTCGACCACGCGATGTGGTGGCACCGGCCGGTTCGCGTGGACGACTGGCTCCTGTACGTCCAGGAATCGCCGAGCGCGCACGGCGCCCGGGGGCTGGGCGTCGGGCGGATCTTCACGCGCGACGGCTCGCACGTCGCGACCGTAGGCCAGGAGGGAATGATCCGCCTCCCGCTCCCCTAGCCCTCCGGCGCTTGCCCGGACGACGGCGGAGGCCGGCTCCAGCGCGGGAGCCGGCCTCCGCCGTCGTTCGTTTGCCGCCCTCGCACCGGTCGCACCCAGGCGACCGCGCGAGCGCACGCGTCAGTCGCGCGTGAGCTTGCGGTGGGTCACGCGGTGGGGCGCAGCCGCGTCGGGGCCGAGGCGCTCGATCTTGTTCTCCTCGTACGCCTCGAAGTTGCCTTCGAACCAGTACCACTTCGATTCGTCCTCGTCCGTTCCCTCGTAGGCGAGGATGTGGGTCGCGACGCGGTCCAGGAACCAGCGGTCGTGGGAGACCACGACGGCGCAGCCAGGGAACTCGAGGAGCGCGTTCTCGAGGCTCGAGAGGGTCTCGACGTCGAGGTCGTTGGTCGGCTCGTCGAGGAGGAGGAGGTTGCCGCCCTGCTTGAGCGTGAGCGCGAGGTTCAGGCGGTTGCGCTCGCCACCGGAGAGGACGCCGGCCTTCTTCTGCTGGTCCGGGCCCTTGAAGCCGAACGCCGAGACGTACGCGCGGGACGGCATCTCGACCTGGCCGACCTGAATGTGGTCGAGCCCGTCCGAGACGACCTCCCAGAGCGTCTTGTTCGGGTCGATGCCGCCGCGGCTCTGGTCGACGTAGGAGATCTTGACGGAGTCGCCGACCTTGAGGTCGCCGCCGTCCAGCGACTCCATGCCCACGATCGTCTTGAACAGCGTGGTCTTGCCCACGCCGTTCGGACCGATGACCCCGACGATGCCGTTGCGGGGCAGCGAGAACGAGAGCCCGTCGATGAGCACGCGGTCGCCGAAGCCCTTGCGGAGGTTCGAGGCCTCGATGACGAGTTGCCCGAGCCGCGGCCCCGGCGGGATCTGGATTTCTTCGAAGTCAAGCTTGCGCGTCCGCTCGGCCTCGGCAGCCATCTCCTCGTACTTGGCCAGACGGGCCTTCGACTTGGTCTGGCGGCCCTTCGCGTTCGAGCGGACCCACTCGAGCTCCTCGGCGAGGCGCTTCGCGAGCTTGGCGTCCTTCTTGCCCTGTACCTCGAGGCGAGCGCGCTTCTTCTCGAGATACGTCGAGTAGTTGCCCTCGTACGGGTAGAGGCGGCCGCGGTCGACCTCACAGATCCACTGCGCGACGTGGTCGAGGAAGTAGCGGTCGTGGGTCACGGCGAGGACGGCGCCGTGGTACTTCGCGAGGTGCTGCTCGAGCCATTGAACGCTCTCGGCGTCCAAGTGGTTGGTCGGCTCGTCGAGGAGGAGGAGGTCCGGCTTCTGCAGGAGGAGCTTGCAGAGCGCGACGCGGCGGCGCTCACCACCGGAGAGGACGCGGACATCGGCCTCGGGGGGCGGGCACCGGAGCGCGTCCATGGCCTGCTCGAGCTGGGAATCGAGATCCCAGGCGTCGGCCGCGTCGATGGCCTCCTGGAGCTTGCCCATCTCCTCGAGGAGAGAGTCGTAGTCCGCGTCCGGGCTCGCCATCTCTTCCGAGATCGCGTTGAAGCGCTCGAGCTTGGCGTGAATCTCCGCCACGCCCTCCTGGACGTTGCCGAGGACTGTCTTCTCCTCGTTGAGCGGCGGTTCCTGGAGCAGAATGCCGACGCTGTATCCCGGGGAGAGCCGGGCCTCACCGTTGGACGGGGTGTCGAGCCCCGCCATGATCTTGAGAATCGTCGACTTTCCCGCGCCGTTCGGGCCCACGACGCCGATCTTGGCGCCGGGGAAGAACGACATGCTCACGTCGTCAAGGATCACCTTGTCGCCCACGGCCTTTCGGGCCTTGGTCATGGTGTAGATGAATTCCGCCATGGTGTTTAATCTATCGGCTCGTCACGGGGAACTCACATCGCTACGCCTCGCCCAAGGCCCGAAAGGGCCGCGGATCACGCGTACGGAAGCACAAGTTCGGCGAACCGCTCCTTCATCGTGGCCAGGGTCTTGTCACCGTCCGCGTCCCAGATCTCCTGATTGAAGATCTCGACCTCGATCGGCCCCGTATAGCCCGCATCGCGGACCCACGAGGTGATCGTCGTGAAGTCGATCACGCCGTCGCCCATCATGCCGCGCGAGAGAAGGGCATCCACCGCGATGGGCAGGTTGAAGTCGCACACCTGGTACGACGCGAGGCGCCCTTCTCGCCCGGCGCGCGCGATCTGCTCCCTCAGCGCGGGATCCCACCAGACGTGGAACGTGTCGACGGCGACGGCCACGTCCGCGGGGTCGAACGGCGCAGCGAGGTCGAGGGCCTGGCCGAGCGTCGAGACGAGCGCACGGTCAGCCGCGTACATCGGATGAAGCGGCTCGAGCAGCAGGCGCACGCCGTGCTCGCGCGCGAACGGCACAAGCTCGGCCAGCCGGTCGGAGATGCGCGCGCGGGCCGCGACGACGTCGCGATCGCCGGCGGGCAATCCGCCGACCACGAGGTAGAGGTCTCGTGTCCCGAGCGCCTTAGCCTCGAGAATCGCCTCGCGGTTGTCCGCGAGGGCCGCGGCTTGACCCTCTGCGTCGGCGGCCGTGAGGAAGCCGCCTCGGCACAGCGACGAAACCTCGAGGCCCGCGTCCTTGATCATCCGGGCGGCCTCGGCGAGCCCCGCCTCGTGCACGCGATCCCGCCAAGGCCCTATCGAGGGGATGCCCGCGCGAACGCAGCCATCCACGACCTCGCGGAGTGTCCAGCGCTTGGTGGTCGCGCTGTTGAGCGACAGACGCGAGAAGTCGGTCACTGAGCCACCCCGTTCACGTTCAGGAACTCGGCCATGCGGGACGCCGCGAGCGCCGGGTCGAGGAGCAGGCCCGCCCGATCGGCGAGCTCGAAGGTCCGGGCCAGATGGGGCACAGACCTCCCGGACTGCAGGCCGCCCACCATCTGGAAGCCGGGCTGGTGCCCGTTGAGCCACGCGAGGAACGCGATGCCGGTCTTGTAGTAGAAGGTCGGCGCGCTGAAGATGTGCAGCCCGAGCTCGCGGGTCGCGTCGAGGGCGCTCCGCGCCTCGGCTGACTGGCCGGCGTCGAACGCCTGGAGCGCCGCCGAGGCCGCGGGATAGATCGCCGCGAAGATGCCCAGGAGCGCGTCGGAGTGACGCTCGCCGTCGCCCGCGATGAGCTCCGGGTAGTTGAAGTCGTCCCCCGTGTAGAGGCGTACCCCTTCCGGGAGCGCCGCGCGGAGAGCCTTCTCGTGCTCGGCGTCCAGGAGCGAGACCTTCACGCCGTCGATCTTGTCCGCGTGCGCGCGGATGAGGTCCAGGAACGTGCCGGTAGCCGTGGCGATGTCCTCGCTCCCCCAGTAACCCTTGAGGGCCGGGTCGAACATCGTGCCGAGCCAGTGCAGAACCACCGGCTCGCGCGCCTCGCGGAGGAGGGCGGAGTACACGCGGAGATAGTCGTCAGGGCCCGAGGCCGCCTTGGCGAGCGCGCGAGAGGCCATGAGGATGGCCTTGGGGCCGGCATCCTCGACCGTGGCGAGCTGCTCGCGGTACGCGTCGAAGGCGCGACGAACGCCCTCCGCGCCCACCGGCACGTCGGCGAGCTCGAGCTGGTCGGTTCCAGCGCCGCACGCGACGAGATCCCGCACCGAAAGGCCCGCCGTGGCGCCTCGGCCCGACGCGGAGACCGCCCTCGCCTCCGCCCCAACGCGGCGGATGAGCTCGCGGGTCGCGGCCCAGTCCAGGCCCATGCCACGCTGCGCGGTGTCCATCGCGTCCGCGACGCCCAGGCCGTAGGACCAGAGCTCGTGCCGGAACGCGAGCGTGCGGTCCCAGTCGAGAGATGCGGGAGCGCCCGGCGTGTTGTCCGCTCCGACAGCCGGAATGACGTGGGCGGCGGCGTAGGCCTTGCGAGACGCGAACGGCGCCTCCGGGCGAGACCACGCGCGTGCCGGGGCGAGCTCGTAGGGCCGCGTGCCGCCGTCGGACGTTGGAAGGGTGACGCTCAGAGTCGAGGTGACGGTCGCGGTCACAGGACGATCTCCGGGATCTCGAGCGTGCGGCGCTCGGCGTTCGACTGGAGGCCGAGCTCCGCGAGCTGGACGCCGCGCGCCGCGGAGAGCAGGCCATAGCGGTGCTCGCGCCCAGCGAGGACGTCGCGCAGGAACTCCTCCCACTGGAGCTTGAAGCCGTTGTCGAGCTCGCGGTTGGCCGGGACGTCCTGCCACTGGTCGCGGAAGGACTCGGTCACGGGCAGGTCCGGGTTCCACACCGGCTTGGGCGTGTGCGCGCGGTGCTGCGCCACGCACTTGGTCAGGCCAGCCACGGCGGAACCGTGGGTGCCGTCGACTTGGAACTCGACGAGCTCGTCGCGGTAGACGCGCACGGCCCACGAGGAGTTGATCTGGCCGACCACGGGATCCCCGCCCGGGGTCTCGAGCTCGAAGATGCCATACGCGGCATCGTCCGCGGTGGCCTCGTACTCCCGCCCGCCCTCGTCCCAGCGCGCCGGGATGTGCGTCGCCGTGAGCGCGTTGACACTCTTGACCTTGCCGATGATGCCTTCGAGGACGTAGTTCCAGTGGCAGAACATGTCCGTGGTCATGCCGCCGCCGTCTTCCTTGCGGTAGTTCCACGACGGGCGCTGGGCCGGCTGGACGTCACCCTCGAAGACCCAGTAGCCGAACTCGCCGCGGATTGAGAGGATACGACCGAAGAAGCCCTCATCGACGAGGCGGCGGAGCTTCACGAGGCCGGGAAGGTAGAGCTTGTCGTGGACAACGCCCGCCGTCACCCCGGTGTCGCGCCCGATTCGCGCAAGCTCGACGGCCTCCTCGAGGGTCTCGGCGGTCGGCTTCTCCGTGAAGATGTGCTTGCCGGCCCGCATGGCCTTGCGCAGCGTCTCGGCCCGGAGGCTCGTCATCGACGCGTCGAAAACAATATCCACCGTTGGGTCTGCGATGAGCGCGTCGAGGTCGGTCGACCACTCGGAGACCTTGTGCAGCTCGGCCAGCTCGCGGAGCTTGGCCTCATTGCGGCCCACGAGAATTGGCTCGACCTGCACGCGGCTCCCGTCGTCGAGGAGGAGCCCACCGGAATCTCGAATCGGCAGGATGGACCGCAGCAGATGCTGACGGTAGCCCATCCGGCCGGTGATGCCGTTCATGGCGATTCTGAGGGTTCTCGTTTCGGTGGCCACTGCCGCCTCCTTGCGTAGACTCCGGCGTACCGGAGCGAGTGGTGGCGCTTCGCATCTCGGAAAGCGCATTCCGTGGGTCCAGTGTGCGACACAACACTCTGGATTGGCAAGCGCATTCCCCCAAAGGCCCTTCCGGTGCCATAATCTGGCCAAAGAACGGGAGGAGACCCTATGGCAGCCGTGACACTGAGCGAAGTCGCACGAGCCGCTGGCGTGTCCCCGGCCACCGCGTCTCGAGTCCTGAACGGTTCGAGCAGGACGCCGGGCGCGGACATCGCGGACCGGGTACGCGCCGCCGCGGACGCCCTCGGATACATCGCCAACGCCCAAGCCCAGGCCCTGGCCCGTTCGAGTTCGGGGCTCCTCGGACTCATCGTGCACGACATCGCTGACCCCTACTTCTCGTCGATCGCCCGAGGGGTCCAGTCCGCCGCCCGCGAGCTGGGCAAGACCCTCCTGCTCATCTGCACCGAGGGCACTCCGGCCGAGGAGCGTCTCGCCGTCGAGGCGTTTACATCCCGGCGCACGGACGCGATCGTCCTAGCCGGTAGCCGCTCTGCGCGGCCCGAAGATGCCGACGACAACGCCGCGCTCCTGCGTGAATCGGAGCGGTACCTCGCGAACGGCGGACGATTGGTCCTCGTGGGCCACGACCTCATCGACAACCGGCCCGGCCGCGGGGCGCTCCGTGCGGCGGGGCCCGGCGGAGAGGCAGGACCGTGGGATGCGGCAGGACCCGGCGGTGCCACAGGACCCGGTGATGCTACAGGGCCCGCCACATCCCAGGAGCAGCACGGCGAGGCGACGATCGCAACGGCCGCTGGCGCGTCGCCCCACCTCGTCGTCGACATTCCCAACGAGAGCCTCGCCTTCGACCTCGCGCGCGCCCTGTCGCGACAAGGACACACGCGGTTTGCCGTCGTTGCCGGCCCAGAGGGCCTCATGACGTCCGACCTCCGCCTCGCCGGGTTCCAACGAGGACTCGCGGAGGGCGGGCTCGGGCCCGCGGAGGTCACGCGCGCGGGGTTCAATCGGGAGGGTGGCTTCAAGGCAGGGCTTTCGCTCGAGTCCGCCGTCCGGGGTGCCGCAGCGGAGGGTTCGGCGCTTTGCATCTTCGCCGTCAACGACCGCATGGCCATGGGAGTCGTTGCCGCGCTGCGGCAGCAGGGACTCGAGGCCCCTGCGGACTACTCAGTCGCCGGTTTCGACGACATCAACACCCTCGAGGACTTCTTCCCGGGCCTCACGACCGTCCGCCTGCCCCTCGAGGACATTGGACGAACAGCAGCTGAAGCAGCCCTGACGACCGGAGGCCACGGGCCAACGGCGGGGAGCGTGATCCTTCGCGAAAGCACCGGGAGGAAGCCCGCCTAACCCGGGCATCTACGGCCAAGGAACGGCCGTGGCCACGGTGTTGCTCGCGTATTGGACCACGCCGCCGACCGAGACGATGGGGCTGTTCTGATCACACGTGATCAGAACGAGTCTCGCGGGACCCGCCAGGTCGAAAATGCTCGGCGAGAGGCCCGCCTTAGGGTAGGTCTCGAGCCCAGTGACCCTGTATCGGCGAGTGTTGCCGTCCGAATCGGTGAGATAGACCGCCGCGTCGACGGGGATACGGGCCAGCCCCGCCAACGGCGCAAGAGCGCCGTCGGCAAAGTTGACGTGGCCCGCAAGAACAGTCGATCCCTGTGCTGCCCCGAGCGGGGCGCCGCGGACGTAGTGCGCGATCTGTGGTGCGTCTGGGAGGACCAGATAGCCGTCCCTGTCGGTGGTCTCAACGATCGGGACGCGGAGCCCAAGGTCGGGAATCTCGATCCGCGAGGAGGTTGGTGCCGGGTCAGGTTCGGACCGACCCCGATCGGCCGGCGCTGCGCCGCGAATGGACCGGCCCGAATCTGCCCCGGCGGCCTCAGAACCTCCGACGGTCTGTTCGTGAACCGGCCCGGGACCGACGAACGCGAGAGCGATGAGGGTCAGGCCGAGGGCCCCGAGACACGCCGCGACGCCGGTGGGGTGCCAGCGTCGCGGCGCTCTGGTGCTTCTTACTCGGCGCACCGGCTGCCAGCTCGCATGTCCACCCCACGTCGGCGGTGGATCGCGGTCATCCCACCGATGCAAGCGGCGATGACGACGGCGAGTGCACCGGCAGCCGCCAGCGGCACGAACGGTCCGCCCGGCAGCGCGTCGGAGGGCCCGGACGTCGGCGGGAGGTTGCCGGCGTTGACGACGGGCGCGGCCAAGGCTGGCGACGGCGCAGGCTGCTCCGCCACTGGCTGTGCTGGCGGCGCCATCGACTGCTCCGCCACTGGCTGCCCCGCGGCAGTCGCGATGACGGTTTCGGCCTTTGCACCGCACGTGCCCTGATGCACGAAGGTGTCTTTTCCATCAACCGTGATCTTGAGTGTCTCGACGTACCCATAGGTGCCGGCATGGTCGATCGTGTGCGTCGGATATGTCACCGTGGTGGTGCCAGGCGGCACGTCCAACCAGCCGGACGCATAGGACGGGTTGACGCAAACAGCCTGAGCGGACCCGTCGGTCGAGTCATCGAACTTGAACTGATCGACCTTCGTCTGTGTCTGCACGCCGTGGCCCGATGGAATGGTGCCGGAGACCTTGCCCGTGTCATGGGACTCGAGCGGTACCGTTCCGTGACTGGAGGCTTGAGTCGTGATAGCCGGCTTCTCGAGCACTACGGTCTCGGCGGGGTCGAGGTATTTCCCGTTCCATGCCTCGGTGCTTTCTGTGGGTTCGATGCTCTCGCGCCAGCTCAAGCAAGCGCTCTTGCCCTCTGCCCACAGGTTGACGATCTTCGCCCAGGGCACGGCCACTGCCTCGGTCGTCACGGTGCCGTTGCCCGTGACCTGGGTCGTGATCGCACGGATGAGCTGTGCGTCGGCCGGGGCCTTGTCGGCTCCCCCACCAGCGGCGCATTCGCTCGTGAGGATCAGCTCGGAGACGACGTTGAGCTTCTGGTTCGCGTGGATGCCCGTGACGGTCAGGGTGTCGGCGATCAGGCCCTCGCTGATCGCGCTGGTCTTCGTCAGGACCTGAGGGCTGTACCTCACGACCGACTGTTCGCCCGGGTCGCTGAATCCCGCTGCCCAGTCCCCTGTGAAGTAGTGCTGTTGGTCCGCGGGCTGATGGGCAAGGGCAAACCTGACGACCGGATAGTAGTAGCCGGCCTTGTCCGCTCTTGGCCCTCTCACGATGAGGTCTCCCGGCCTTTCGGCAATGGCCGTTCCCACGCCAAGGCTCGTTGCGCCCTCGGGGACGGCTGTGTCGGGTTGCTGCTTGCTCGGGTAGTAGAGCCACTCCACGTCGAAGCGCGCCCCAACGCCAGGAATCCAATCGTTGCCACCCTTGGCGGTGGTGATGTGGAGCGTATCCGTGAGCATGCCTCCCACGTTCACGTACTGCGGTGCGGTCGATCCTGCCTGAGGCTGAAAACTGCCCCAGATCTCAACCTCCTTCGCGGTGCCGGACACGATCGCGGGAGCGGCCGCTGTGAGCTGGGTCTGGTTTCCGGGACTCGAGAACTGGCGGAGCGTCGAGCTGATGGATGCGCTAGTTTCAGTGACCGAGACGCGGCCCCCGCCGTTCACCGCATGGAATGACGGCGTGTCGCCCGACGTCCCGGCGTACGTCTGAGTTCCCGTGGAATCGAAGACGGCGTTGCCGGCGAGCGTGAGCTCGATGGGGACCGAGATGGTGCCCGTGGCGCTCGCGATCTGGGTGTTCGATACCGTTCCGGCCCCCGCGGCTCCCGGTTGGATGGCTGGCGAGGTGCGATATGAGCCGGTGTAGGGGGCGGAGGCCTCCCACATCCGCTGCGCCTCGGCGAGGGTGGCGGCCCCGGAAGGCGTCGCGTTGAGGATCTTCAAGACCCGGTCCTGGGTGTTCGTGAAGAACACGTGGATGAGGTCCTGCACGGCGGCATCCCCGGACGGGCTTCGCCCGGAGAAGGCGGATATCGCCCACGCCACGCGAGCCGCCGACTGTGACGTGAGGGCCTCCTCGGTCCACGGGCCCTGCGCTCCGAACGCCGTTCCGTACAGCGAGCAGAACGTTCGCAGTGGGCTTCCCGATATGGGGTCCTCGATCCACATGCTGCCGAGGGAGGCGTTGAACACCGATCCCTGCGGGCCCGTGTCGGTGTACGTCAGCCCGCTGGCCGCCCCGGTCTCTCCCGAGGGAATCGAGCCGCCGGGGTAGGCGTAGTCGTACGCCGCGGGCGAGGACGCATGAGCTGGGGCAGGCAGGGCGAGTAGGCCGACGACGACGGCGGCGAGCGCCGCGGCAGTCCGCCGCACGGGGCCCGGTTTCGCGGTGCGGGGTCGGTGTCGCATCACGCCGAAACCAGCTCAGTGTCGGTGGAGTGGCCGGTCGGACTCCCAGGACTCTTCGGCAGTCTCCCGCCCGTCGCTTCGGCGAGGGGCTCCTCCTCCGCCGAGCCCTCGGAGTCCGGAATCGCAAGGGCCTCGCCTGCCTTCACGTCGTCGTAGCCCTCGGACGGCACTTCGCCGGTCTGCACGTCCACGACTCCGACACCCTCGACCGCGACCCGCTGAGCGGCCCCGTCGGCGCGCGGCGGTTCCTGCGGATTGCGCGCGAATTTCGCGGACCCCCAGAAGAGGTCGTGACCCACCGACTCAGCCTCGACCTCGGCCGAGTGATAGATCCGGCCGTCCCGTTCCCACTGCTTGAGCTTGAGCCGACCCACGACGATCACGCGGTGGCCCTTCTTGAGACTCCCGCACATGTTGCTCGCGAGCTGCCGGAAGCCCACGACTGTGAACCAATTCGTGTGGCCGTCGACCCACACGTTGGCCTCTCTGTCGAATCGACGGTCGGTCGCCGCGAGCCGGAAGCTCGAGACGATGTCCCCGCCGTTCGTCGTATTGGTCCTAGGGTCTGTCGCGACAAACCCCCGCACCGTGATGATCTCGCTCAACGCTGACTCCCTCTTTTCTCGGTGACCCCGTCATGGGCAGCACCCTCGGGTATCTCCAGCGTCAGGCGCCTCAGGGACCGCGAACATCGGCCCACGGCCCCATGTGGACAACCCGCCGAGCCGGGTTTTTGGGGAGGACAAACGGAGGGGCGATGTAGAAAACCCCCGGCCCAAAAGGACCGGGGGTCTGATCGCACAATGCGCCCCAGGAGGGAGTCGAACCCCCGACCAGAGGATTAGAAGGCCCCTGCTCTATCCGCTGAGCTACTGGGGCGGGCGCAGCGCGCAGCTTGCCTCGCCAGTCTATCGCGCCGCCCGCGCGCGGCCGATTGCAGCGCCCGGCGCGAAGAGCACCCTCGTCTTCCAGTCCCACAGCATCATGTACGCGACAAACGCGAGGCTCAGCACGATCGCGACGGCCCGCACGACCACGATCGGGATCCACTCGAAGACGTCGAGCTGGTCGGTCAGAGCAATCACCGTGAAGAACAGCGTCGCAACGTAGTAGATGCGCAGATGACGCCCCTCGGAGAGGCCCACAAGAGCGAAAAATGCCATGAGCCACGTGACGTACCACGGCTGGATCATGGCGGCCGTCGCGACAACGGCCGTGAACGCGAACGCCATCCGCAGCATGATGCGCTCGCTGCTGCCCTTGATCACGAACCACGCCGCGACGACGATCCCCACGACCCGGCCGACCGCCTTGACGACCTCCGCGACGACGTCGCCCGGCCCGTTGAAGAGCTGCACGAGCGCCCCCGCCGCCGCCGCGAGCAGGCCGAAGGGCGCGAACCAAATCCAGACCGTGCCCGACGTCGTCATGGCCGGGAGCCAGCCGAACCAGAATCCGGTGACCGCACCCGCCAACGTGAGGAGGCCGCCGGAGATCGCCGCGGTCGCAGCCCAGCAGGCAATCTTCCGGCCCCACCCGGCGCGCTTTCCCGCCCAGATGAGCCCGATGAACGGGAGGGCGATGAGGGTGATGGGCTTGATCCCGATCGAGAGCGTCACGAGGACGACGGCGACGATCGGCCTCCCCCGCACGGCGGTGAGGAGCCCCACGAGCAGGAGCCCCAGCATGAGCGCATCGTTGTGGATGCTCGCGATGAAGTTGATGACGAACAGCGGATTCACGACCGTGAGCCACAGGGTCCGCGAGGGGTCGAGCTTGTAGTGCCGCGCGAGCCCGATCACGGCGACGGCGCACAGCGCGATTCCCGCCCCTGCCGCGAGGCGGAACAGGACGATGGCGGCTTCGAGGTTTCCGCCCGTGAGCCACACGACGCCCTGCTCGATCCACAGGAACAACGGCCCGTACGGCGTCGGCGCCTCGGTCCACAGCGAGTCGGGACCCAGGTTGTGATAGTTGTTCAGCGCCGAGATTCCGTTGACGTACGGGTCGAGGCCAGCAAGCATGAGCCGGCCCTGCCCGATGTAGGCGTACACGTCGCGGCTGAAGAGGGGGAACGTGACGAGCAGCGGCCCGCACCAGAGGGCTGCGATGCGGCACAGGACGGCGGGGGCGACGGCGCCCCACTCCCCCACCCGCTGTCCGAGCCGAAGCCACGCTCGCACGAGGAGGAGCCCTCCGAAAACCACGAGCACGGTGCAGATGACGACGAGGACGGGGTTGTCCCGCAGCACGATGAAGAACGGGACGCGGATGAGGGACGAGCCGCTCGCCATCCAGCCCACGCCGAGCCCGCCCACGGCCATGCACAGCGACGCGACGGCACCCTGCCACACGGCAACGCGGCCGCCGCCGGGCAGGTCGGCGATCGTCCGGGCGTCGCTGAAGGCGCTCAGGCGGCTGCCAGCCCGGGGCTGAGGCATCGGAGTCCCTACTGTCGCGAAGTTCACCAGGCAGCGGCAGCGCGCTGAACCCTTGGCGTGACGTCCAATCGATGCTATCAGCCGGGGGTGAACGGACCCTCGCCCGATGCCCGCTGATAGACTGGCCGGCGGTCGCGCATGCCTTTCGCGGCCCGTGAGACGCCGAGGAGACCGCCATTTCCATCGAGACCCCCCGCCCCGCGGACCACACCGACAAGGCCAAGCGGAGCGAGGTGAAGCGGTGGCTCCTGACGCCGCGGGGCCTCCTCACGGGCTTCCTCGTGGTCCACCTCGGCTACCTCGTGTTCATGTCGATCTTCGTGTTCCAGGGCCAGGCGTTCAGCGACACGAACATCTACCGGGACTGGGCCGCCGCCGGCTTCCCGCAAGATCTCCAGCCTTCTCCGTGGGTGTACCCGATCGCCGGCCTTCTGCCGATCTGGATCTCGGGCCTCGCGGGCCCCGGGCCCTTCCTCCTGCTGTGGGTCCTCCTGACGTCCGCGCTCAACGGCGTGGCCATCGGCATCCTGAGCGGCTGGGGCAAGAAGCCCAGCGGTGTCCGCGCCGCATGGTGGTGGCTCGCGTTCATCGCCATCATGGGCACGCTCGGCTTCGCACGAGTCGACGGCGTCACGGCCCCGATCGTGCTCATGGGGCTGAGCCTCGGCGTCGCGAGCCCGTTTGCGTCCGCTGCGATCCTCGCGTTCGCGACGTGGATGAAGGTGTGGCCGGCCGCCGCGCTCGTGCCGCTCTTCGCCGTCGTCCGTGACCGCTGGAAGGTGATCGCGGGCGGAGTGGTCGTTACGGCGGCGGTCGCGGCAGTGGCCGCGATGCTCGGGGTGGTCCCCCACCTGCTCGACTTCCTCACGACCCAAGGCTCCCGCGGCATGCAGCTCGAGGCCACGTTCACCACCCCGTGGCTCTGGATGTCCGTGCTCGGGATCGGCGGCGCCCGCATGTACATGAACACCGAGATCAACTCGATGCAGGTGGACGGCCCGGGCAGCACCATCGCCTCGGCCCTCATGCAGCCGCTCTTCGTGCTCATCGCCCTCGCGGTGGCGCTCGTGATCTTCTGGGCGCTCCACCAGGGCAAGAAGCGCGGCCACGAAGACCGCGCCGAGCTGCTCCTCGCGGGGGCCCTCACGATGGTGAGCGCATTCATCGTCTTCAACAAGGTCGGATCGCCGCAGTTCATGGTCTGGCTCGGCCCGGTCGTGGCGCTCGGCCTCGCCCAGGACCGAGCCGCGTGGCGCGTCCCGGCACGCCTGCTCCTCGCGATCGCGGCGGCGACGTTCGTGGTCTACCCGCTGTTCTACGACGCTCTGAGCCACAACAACCCGATCATGGCGTTCGTGCTCTCGGTGCGGAACGTCCTGCTCGTGGCACTGTTCGTGTGGGCTGCCCTCCGCCTGGTCCGGCTCGGGCGCAAGGGCGCGCCGGCCGTCGATCAGGAGCTACGGGACGCCAAGTCCTGACGGCGCGCCGGCCGTTCGAACACGAGCCGGCGCGTCTTCGGGTCGATCAGCACGAGGTACGCGAGGAACGCGAGGGCCGTAACGCCCGCAAGGAGCTCCGGCGCGATCGGGACGTCCACGAACTTGAAGACGTAGAGCTGGTCCTGCGCCCCGAACACCACGAAGAAGACGACCGTGAGGTACCACAGCCGGATCTCCCAGTTGTCCCGGATTCCGGTCACCGCCAGGAACGGGATGAACCACAAGACGTACCACGGCTGGATGATCGGCCCGAGCACCACGATGAACATGAACGCTAGGCCCAGCCGCCGGACGATCTTGCGGTCGTCGCCCCGGAGAATGAACCACGCCGCGAGGCCCACACCGATCCACTTCACGACCGTTCGGAAGCCCTCGGCGATCGCCCCGCCATCGAGCCCGACCAGGCTCGTGACCGACGCGACGATGTTGCTCGCGAACCCCGAGGGCGTGTAGGCGATGAAACCGGCCGTCGGGTCGACGATTGCGTTGACCCAACCGAAGCCGAGCCCGTAGACGAGCGAGCTGACGGCAAAGAGCGCGAGGCTGATGAGGCCGGTCGCCGCCCAGCACAGGAAACGGCGGAGCCACGAGGCGCCCGGGCCGGCCCACAGGAGCCCAATGAACGGAAGCACGACGGCGGTGATGGGCTTGACGCCTATCGACGCCGTGGCGAGCACAATCCCCGCGAGCCAGTTTCCCCGGGCGGCGTAGTAGACGCCAGCGACGGCGAGACCGATCATGAGCGCTTCGTTGTGTGCGCTCGCAATGCAGCTGATCAGGAACAGCGGGTTCGCGACGAAGAGCCACACCGCACGGGCGCCGTCGACGCCGTGGAGCCGCGCGAGCTTGAAGCCGTAGTACGCGCACAGCGCGACGCCGACCAGAGCGAGAACCCGGAACAGGAACACCGAGGTGTCCGGCTGGCCGCCGGTGAACTGCACCACCCACCGCTCGAGCCACAGGAAGTACGGGCCGTAGGGCGTCCGGGTCGTGGCCCACGACGGGTCCGTCCCGAGTTCGAGCCAGTTGTTGAGCGTCGAAATGCCGGTCGTGTAGGGATTCATCCCGGCCGCCATGAGGCGCCCCTGGCCCACGTACGCGTACACGTCCCGCGAGTAGATGGGCACCGTGAACAGGAGCGGCAGACCCCAGAGAGTGACGGCGAGTGCAACGGGCCGGATGGTCCCCGGCCCCCAGTAGCGCAGCCGCTGGCCGAGGCGCAGCCACGAGCGCGTCATGAGCATCGCGCCGAACACGAGTGCCAGGATGCAGCTCGTGACGCCCCACGTCTCAGTGCGCAGGGAGATGAAGAAGGGGTTCCTCGTGAGCGGCGAAACGTCGGCGAGGCGCCCAACTCCGAAGGAGCCGAAGACCATGAGGAGCGAGCCGACGAATCCCTGGGCGATCGCCCAATGCGGCGGCAGGTTGACCCCGATGGGCGGAAGGGCCGTCCACAGCGACTTCAGCCACTCGAGAATCCTCCCGGGAAGCCCAAAGAGCCGAGTGGACACGAATCACCCCTTCGATCAGTGCGGGAGAGCCCCAGTCTAGCATCGGGGTTCGGCCGGAAACCGGCGTGCTGCAAGGCCTCGGGTACATTGGCAGGGTGTCTAACCATGCTGAACGGATTGTCTGGATCGACTGCGAAATGACGGGCCTCGACATCGCCCGGGACGCCCTCATCGAGGTGGCCGTCCTCGTGACCGACGCAGAGCTCACCATCTTGGGCGACGGCGTCGACGTCGTCATCCGCCCCTCTGACGAGGCCCTCGAGGGCATGAACGACTTCGTGCGCGCGATGCACACCTCGTCCAAGCTGCTCGATGAGCTGCCGCACGGGGTCACGCTCGAGGCGGCCCAGGCGGAGGTCATGGCGTACATCCGCAAGTGGGTTCCGGAGCCGAACAAGGCCCAGCTCGGCGGCAATTCCGTGGGGACGGACCGGATGTTCCTCGCGCGCGACATGCCCGAGGTGATCGAGCATCTCCACTACCGGATCATCGACGTCTCGACGATCAAGGAGCTCGCCCGGAGGTGGTTTCCGCGCGCCTACTTCCAGGCCCCCGCGAAGACCGGCGGCCATCGCGCGCTCGGCGACATCCGGGACTCGATCGACGAGCTCCGCTACTACCGCGAGGCGGTTTTCGTCCCGGCCCCTGGCCCGGACTCGGCCACGGCGCAGGAGATTTCCGCCCGGATTTCCGCTGCGGGAGCCGCCGCCTCGACGCCGGGAACGCACGCTCCCGCGGAGACGCCCGCGGACCTGTGACCTGTGCCGCAGGCCGCGAAAAAGTCCCGGGAATCCCCCGAAAATGGCAAAAGCACCCGTGAACAGCAGGTAGACTAGTCGTCGTTGCCGTTGCAGCATGGAGGGGTAACCCTTCGTACTTTGGCGGTTGCGTGGTGGGTATAGCTCAGTCGGCAGAGCGTCTGGTTGTGGTCCAGAAGGTCGCGGGTTCAACCCCCGTTACTCACCCCGAAGTCGGGACTATCCCGCATGAGAGGCCGCACGGTTCGCCGTGCGGCCTCTCGCGTTGAGGCCCCGACGGATCCGCACGAAGTTGAGGGAACACATGACTGTCCATCCCGTGACCATCTGGGGCGAGCCCGTCCTGCACCGGCGGGCTGCCGAGGTCACCGAGTTCGACGGCGCGCTCCGCGAGCTCATCGCCGACATGCACGAGACGAATGACGCCGCGAACGGCGTGGGGCTCGCTGCCCCGCAGATCGGCGTGGGCCTGCGCATCTTCGTGTACAAGTTCGAGAACGACGACGACGTGCCTCCCCGGGGCGCCCTCGTGAACCCGCGCCTCACGCTCTCGAAGGTCCCGGGCACGGCCCCCGACCCCGAGGAGGACGAAGAGGGCTGCCTCTCCTTCCCCGGCGAGAGCTACCCGCTCAGGCGCGCCGATTGGGCCCGCGTCGAGGGCTTCGACGGAGACGGCTCCCGCATCGACTTCGTCGCGACCGGCTGGTTCGCGCGCGTCATGCAGCACGAGTACGACCACCTCGACGGCAAGCTCTACGTCGACAAGCTGCCCGAGCGCTACGCCCGCAAGGCGAAGAAGGCCGCCAAGCAGCACGGCTGGGGCGTCCCGGGCCTGACCTGGATGCCGGGAGTCGACCCCGACCCGTTCGGTCACTGACCAACCCCATCACCACGACGAAGGGCGCCGCACCCAGTGCGGCGCCCTTCGCTGTCGGTTGGGCTTGTTACTGTTCCTTGGTCACCCGGAGGAGATCCTCCTCGGCGATGCGCAGCAGGTCCTCGAGCTGCGAGACCCGCGAGGGGGTCACCTCGCCGGCCTCGAGCTTGGCCCTCGCATGGTCCAGGAGGAGCCGCGCCTGTTTGGCGTTCGCCTTGGCCACGTCGAGTGCGTGTTCGAGGGTGCTCTCGTGCTCAGTCGCTTCCATAGCTTGCATCTTGCTCCGCGAGTCTGGGGTTATCCAGTGACCTCACCGATTGTTGCCAAAAGGTCATCGGCCCCCACAAGAGCCTCGGACTGGGCCCGGGACGGCGCCTCCGACCGAGCCGGGAAGAACGGCGCGTTGACCCCCGCCATCTCCTCAAGCACGCGGACCACCTGGCAGCTGTAGCCGAACTCGTTGTCATACCAGACGTAGAGGACCAGGTTCCGGGCCGTGCTGATCGTGGCGAGACCGTCCACGATGCCTGCGCGGCGCGAGCCGACAAAGTCGGTCGAGACGACCTCCGGCGAGGCGATGTAGTCGATCTGCTTGCGCAGATCCGAGTGCAGCGACATGTCGCGCAGGTAGGCGTTGACCTCGTCCTTCGGGGCCTCGCGCTCGAGGTTCAGGTTGAGGATGGCCATCGAGACGTCCGGGGTGGGGACGCGGATCGCGTTGCCGGTGAGCTTGCCCGCCAACTCGGGAAGGGCCTTGGCGACGGCCTTCGCGGCGCCGGTCTCGGTCAGGACCATGTTGAGCGCGGCAGAGCGGCCGCGGCGATCGCCCTTGTGGAAGTTGTCGGTGAGGTTCTGGTCGTTCGTGAACGAGTGGACCGTCTCGACGTGCCCGTGGACCACGCCGTACTTGTCGTTGATCGCCTTGAGCACGGGCGTGATGGCGTTGGTCGTGCACGAGGCGGCGGTGACGATGCGGTCCTCGGCGGTGATGTCGCCGTGGTTGATGCCGTGGACGATGTTGGGCAGGCCCCCCTTGCCGGGCGCGGTGAGCAGGACGCGCGAGACCCCCCTGCTCTCGAGGTGCTGCGAGAGGCCCGCCTCGTCGCGCCACCGGCCGGTGTTGTCCACGACGATTGCGTCCCGGATCCCGTACTGGGTGTAGTCGACGGTCGCGGGGTTGTCCGAGTAGATGACCTGGATGAGCGTGCCGTTGGCGAGGATCGTGTTGTTGACCTCGTCCACCGTGATGGTCCCCTCGAACGGGCCGTGGACCGAGTCTCGGCGCAAGAGGCTCGCCCGCTTGACGAGGTCCCTGTCCGAGCCCTTGCGCACCACGATCGCGCGGAGGCGCAGGCCGTGGCCGCCGCCCGCGTGCTCGATGAGGATGCGGGCCACGAGACGGCCAATCCTGCCGAAGCCGTAGAGCACCACGTCCGTGCTGGGGCGCGGATCCGCCCCGCGCTGGCCCACGAGACCGGAGAGCTCGCCGCGCAGGAAATCCTCGAGCGTGCGGTCTGCCCCCTCCGCGCGGAACTTCTCGTTGAGGCGGGCGAGGTCGATCGACGCGGCACCGAGCTCGAGGGAGACGAGGGCCCGCAGGATGGGGAGGGTCTCCTCGAGGTCGAGCTCCTCGCTGTCGATCTGTCGGGCCCAGCGGTGGGCCTTGAGGAGGCCGACCACGGACTGGTTGATAAGGCTGCGGCCGTGGACCGAGGTCACGACGTTGTTCTCGCGGTAGAGGCGCCCAATCAGCGGAATCATCTCTTCCGCCGCGGCCTCCCGGCCGATCCACGTAGCGAGGGCGGTATCCGTCATGCTCACACAGGTGCCTTTCTCTGCAGTGTCGCGCACGCCGTCGTGCGCTGTCCGCGCGCCGGGTGCCAGCGCAGGGCGCGAAAAAAGCCGGTTCTGCGATCGCAGAGCCGGCTCCTGAACATCCACGTTCACCCCCAATTCTACGGGCGGGGGTGGGCCCGGCGGCGGGCGAGCGCTGTGAAGTCACTCACAGACTCTCGGTTCGCGGCCCGCTCTGAGAGGCCTCAGTGGGTCCCCGGAGGGGATGGGACAACCGATACGCCGGGTTCTGTTCTCCCCCGCTGTTGCCAGCGAGGAAGCGACGGCCATCCATCTCGGGGCGCCGTTGCCGGCACCCTCCAGCGGCCTACCCGGGCACTCGGGCGAGCAGCCCTCAATCGCGCCCTGTCTGGCCTTGCTCCGAGTGGGGTTTACCGAGCCTCCCCGGTCACCCGGGGAGCTGGTGGTCTCTTACACCACCGTTTCACCCTTACCGCCGCGCCGTGCCTCACGGCGCGATGCGCGGCGGCGGTCTGTTTTCTGTGGCACTGTCCTGCGGGTTGCCCCGAGTGGGCGTTACCCACCACCCTGCTCTGCGGAGCCCGGACGTTCCTCGAGCCACTTGCGTGGCGCGCGGCCGTCTGGCTGTCCCATCCGCCTCCCAGTGTACCGGGGCGGCGGGGCCTATCCGGGCGGATAGGATTCCGTGGTGCTCATCCTGCTCCCGCCCTCCGAGGGCAAGACTCCCGCCGGCCGCGGCGCCGCCGTCGACCTCGCCGCCTTGAGCTTCCCCGGCCTTGCGGGGGCGCGCCGCGAGGTCATGGAGCGCCTCGCAGAGGTGAGCGGGCGCCACGACGCGCTCGAAGCGCTTGGCGTGGGTGCCTCCCTCGCGGACGACGTCGACCGGAACCGGCGGCTCCACACCGAACCGGCGGCGCCCGCGCACCGCGTGTACTCGGGGGTCCTGTACGAGGCGCTCGGCTATGCATCGCTCACGCCGACGCAGCGACGGAAGGCGGACGAGTGGATCGTCGTCGTCTCGGCGCTGTGGGGCGCGGTCGGCTTCGCGGACACCGTGCCCGCCTACCGGCTCTCGATGTCGACGGCTCTGCCCGGGCTCGGGCGACTCGCCTCGTACTGGAAGCCCCTCCTTCGAGACGCCCTCGCCGAGCGCGCGTCCGAGGGTCTCGTGGTCGATTGCCGCTCGAGCACGTACGCCGCGGCCTACGCGCCGCCCGCCGAGCGCACCGTGACCGTCGAGGTCCTGACCGAGCGGAACGGCAAGCGGACGGTGGTGAGCCACTTCGCGAAGCACCATCGGGGCGAGTTTGTGCGGCACCTGCTCACCCGGAGGGGCAAGGCGCCGGCCACGCCCACGGCTCTGCTCGCCGCCGCGAGCGAGCACTGGAACGCCGAGCTGACCGGGGGCACGGCCCGCAGGCCGCACTCGCTCGCGCTCGTCCTCGAGGGCTGAGGGCCGCGGGGCGCCGTCAGTTCCACTCGGGCGAGCGAACCAGGATGCAGCCCGAATCGGGGCAGAACACGATCTCGTCCTCGGCGGCGGAACGGATCGTCGCAAGGTCGCCAGGGCTCAGCGTCATGCCCGAGCCCTCGGACACGCCGTGGAAGAGCCGCGCCGCTCCGACACCGCGCCGCGCGAGCGTCTTCTCGTAAACCTGAACGAGGCCGCCGTCGACGCCCGCCACGTAATCGGCGCGCTCGCGAGAGACTGCGGCGTGCTCCTCCGCGACGGAGCCGAGGCCTGCGTCGAGCTCCGACCGGAGCTCCGCATCCCGCGTGAGGGCCGCGGCCCTCGCCTCGGTCGCTGCCGACTGCTCAGAGCGGAGCGACTCAAGCCGCTCGAGGATCTCGAGCTCAGTGTCCTCGAGGTCCGACTTGCGGGCCGTGAGGCCCGCAATGTCCTGCTGGAGGGCCTGGAGATCCTTCGAGAGGCCGCCCGCGTAGAGGCGCGCCTCGTCCCGCTCGATCCGGGACGTGATCTGCTCGACGCTCTGCTCGACCTTCGTGAGTTCGGCTTCGGCGGCCTCGACGGCGCGGTTGGCCTCGTGTGACACGTTGGCGGCCTCCGCGACCGCCGCGTCCGACGGGCCTAGTCGGGGGTCCGACTCAAGGGCCCTCCGCCGCACGTCGAGGGAATGCAGCTTCGCGTCGAGGGCCTGAAGGCCCAGCAGCTTGAGCTGTTCAGCGGCGGGGGCCTTCGGCATGGTTCCTCCTGGACATCGTCGGCGCGCGGGTCGTGGCTGCGACTCTATCCCTCGGTGGGCGTCAGGATGAAGTCCCACGGATCGGTGTTCACCGTCGAGACCCTGACATCGACTGTGTGCCCCTGGTCCCGGAGCACGTTGTCGAGCGCCTGCGCGGCCGCCGGAAGCCACAGCCACTCGCTCGCAAAATGGCTCACGTCGATGAGGTACGGCCGGCCGTCGGGGCTCGACTCCCGTGCCTCCGACGCCGGATGGTGGCGGAGATCCGCCGTGACGTACACGTCCGCGCCCGCGGTCCGCACGCTCTCGAACAGGCTGTCACCGGCTCCCCCGCACACTGCGACGCGGCGCACGAGGCCGTCTCGGTCGCCCGAGACGCGCACTCCGCCCGCAACCGCCGGGAGGAGGCCGAACAGCGTCTCGGCGAAGTCCGCGAGGCTCGTGACCTCCGAGAGGTCACCGACGCGGCCGATGCCTTCCTCGGGCAGGCCGTTGGCGGCCTTCGTGAGCGGCTCGACGTTCTCGAGCCCGAGCGCGTCGGCAAGGACGTCGGAGACGCCGCCCACGGCGCTGTCGCCGTTCGTGTGGACCGTGAGCAGCGCCGTACCCGACTCGATGAGCCGATGGACGGCGCGGCCCTTGGGCGTGTTCGCCGCGACGGTGTGGACCCCGCGCAGAAGCAGCGGATGATGCGTCACGAGGAGATCGGCACCCCACTTCGTGGCCTCTTCGATGACCTCGATCACGGGGTCGACCGCGAACAGGATCTTGGTCACCTCTTGGGCCGGGCGGCCCGTGACGAGGCCGACGGCGTCCCATTCCTCGGCGAGCGACTCGGGCCATAGCTCCTCCACGGCGAGAAGCACCTGGGCGAGGGAGGCAGCGGCAGCCGGGGCGGCGCCGTCGTCCGTCGTGGCGGGGGTGCCCTCCGCGGGCTCCGCCGCCTCAGCGGCCTCGCTCGGCTCATCGGCACGGGGGGATTCGGGCGTGCGGCGTCCCTCAGACACTAGGCGCAATCCTCTCTCGGGAATCTTCCGCTTGTCCCGGACATTGTAGGCAGCATGAAGACCTTCATCCTGGGCGGGGGCTGCTTCTGGTGCCTCGACGCCGTCTACCAGAAGACCAAGGGCGTGAGCTCGGTCGTGTCCGGGTACATCGGCGGCGATCTGCCCAACCCGGACTACTACAGCGTGTGCAGCGGGATGACTGGCCACGCCGAAGTGGTCGCGGTGACGTTCGACGACGAGACAATTCCGGCCGAGACCGTGCTCGACATGTTCTTCGCGCTCCACGATCCGACCACGCTCAATCGCCAGGGATATGACGTGGGGACGCAATATCGTTCATCGATGTTCTACGTCGATGACGAGGAGAAGATGCTCTTCGAGGACGCCATCGAGCGGAATCAGGCCCTGTGGGATCGGCCGATTGTCACCGAGGTGACGCGCGCGAGCATGTTCTATCCGGCCGAGGAATTCCACCAGAATTACTACGCCAAGAACCCGCACGCTGGGTACTGTCACGTCATCATCAATCCCAAGCTGGCTAAAGCCCGGAAATATTACTCAGCGTGGCTCGACTCCTAGCCCTCATTTCCCGGCATCGCTAGGCTGAGCGCGGCCTGCCATGCCGCTCGGCTCCGCGAGCGGCTCCCCACTTCACACGAAGGAAATCCATGCGCATCTACGACGACGTGACTCAGCTGGTCGGCAACACCCCCCTTGTCCGGCTCAACCGACTCACGGAGGGCCTCGGCGCCGACGTCGCCGTCAAGCTTGAGTTCTACAACCCGGCCAACAGCGTCAAGGACCGCATCGGCGTCGCCATCATCGACGCCGCGGAGAAGTCCGGTGCGCTCAAGCCGGGCGGCACGATCGTCGAGGGCACGTCGGGGAACACCGGCATCGCGCTCGCGCTCGTCGGCGCGGCCCGCGGCTACAAGGTCATCCTCACAATGCCGGAGACCATGTCCACGGAGCGTCGCGTGCTCCTGCGCGCGTACGGCGCCGAGATCGTCCTGACGCCGGGCTCAGAGGGCATGCGCGGCGCGGTCGAGAAGGCTCAGGAGATCGTGGCGAACACGGAGAACTCGATCTGGGCCCAGCAGTTCGCGAACCCGGCCAACCCGGCGATCCACCGTGCGACCACGGGCGAGGAGATCTGGAACGACACCGAGGGCAAGATCGACGTCTTCGTGGGCGGCATCGGCACGGGTGGCACGATCACGGGCGCCGGCCAGCTCCTCAAGGAGCGCAAGCCCAGCGTCAAGGTCGTCGCGGTCGAGCCGAAGGACTCCCCGATCCTCAACGGCGGCGCCCCCGGCCCGCACAAGATCCAGGGCCTTGGCGCCAACTTCGTCCCCGAGGTGCTCGACACGACCGTCTACGACGAGGTCCTCGACGCGACCCTCGAAGACTCGGTCGCGACGGCTCGCGCGCTCGCCACGAAGGAGGGCATCCTCGGCGGCATCTCCGCGGGTGCGGCCGTGTGGGGCGCGCTCGAGCTCGCCAAGCGGCCCGAGAACGAAGGCAAGCTCATCGTCGCGATCGTCCCCGACTTCGGCGAGCGTTACATCTCCACTGTCCTCTTCGACGACATCCGCGGCTAGAAATCGCCCCCGCGGGCGGGCTGCGGTAGAAAGAAGTCTGTGTCACTCATCATTCGCACGTTCGCGCGGCTCCTCGAGGACCTCGAGGCGGCCCGCGCGCACGACCCCGCAGCCCGCGGAAACGTCGAGAACTTCCTGGCCTATTCGGGACTTCACGCCATCTGGATCCACCGGCTCACGCACAAGATGTGGCAGAAGCCCGAGCTGCGGTTCTCCGCGCGGCTCATCTCCCAGGCCGGCCGATTCCTCACCGGGATCGAGATCCATCCGGGTGCGACGATCGGCCGGCGGTTCTTCATCGACCATGGCATGGGCGTGGTGATCGGTGAGACGGCCGAGATCGGCGAGGACGTCATGATCTACCACGGTGTGACGCTCGGCGGCCGCTCGCTCGCCAAGGTCAAGCGCCACCCGACGATCGGCAACGGCGTCACGATCGGTGCCGGCGCGAAGGTCCTCGGTCCCATCACGATCGGTGCTGGGAGCGCCGTGGGCGCCAACGCCGTGGTGGTCAAGGACGCTCCCCCGAACTCGATCGTGACCGGCATCCCAGCCACGTGGCGGCATCGCGACGCGGTCAAGGAGATGAAGCCGGCCGTGGACCCGGCGGAGTACTACTACATCTGACCACCCGCACCGTCAGCGGAGCTCGAGGAGTTCCGCCCTACCGTCGGTGAAGAACTCGTCGCCACTGCCGTTGTGGCCCATCTGGGGCGTCGTCAGCGCGACGAGGTGGTCGGGATACCCGAGGGAGCCCATGATGAAGGCCCGCTCGGCGTCGATATTCGGGTCGATGTGATGGGTGGGGACCTTGGCGGTCCCTGCGAGTTCAATCCCGTCGTCGAAGCTCGCGGTCGCCTCCCAGACGGGGCGGCCGTCCGGTGCGGTGAAGCCGGACCGCCAGATGCGGATGTGGTGACGCTGCCGCAGGGAATTCGATGCGGTGGCCTTCTGGAACGCGATCGACTCGGGCTCGGACGCCATGAAGGACGGGGTCACGGGCGCTGTCGCGTACTGGCCGCCCTGGAAGCCCACGGCGAAGGCGCGGATGGTATTGGCGAACGTCGAGGGGTCGGCGCGGTCCCATCCTCGACCTTCGAATGCCTCAACGAGCTGGTCCTCGGTGCCGACGAAGACGAAGCTCGCCGGTTCCATCCGGTCACCCGTGAGCGTCTCGCTGTAGAGGGGGAGCCGGGTGAGCGAGGCGATGTCGAGCGAGGCGAGCGGCTCCGTGCGCGACTCCGCCGGGTGCGCCTCCGGATGGACCAGGAGGGGCGCCGAGACGAGGGCGAAGGCGACTCCCAAGACGGGAACGACGGCGAGGGCCCGCCCTGGGGCGACCGCGCGCCGTCGTCCGTTCAGCACGGGAAAGCGCGCGGCGATCTCGAGGGTCCCCACGAGCGCGGCGAGCATCGCACTGCCCAGCAGCATGCTTCCCCAGACGTCGGTCGCGTAGTGGACGCCGAAGTAGACGCGGCTCATGGCCACAAGCAGGACGACGACGAGATATCCGGCAACCGTGGCCGCCTTGGCCGCCCGCGACCTGAACGCCTTGAACAGCAGGTAGGCGATGATTCCGTAGGCCACGGTTGCCCGCACCACGTGTCCGCTCGGGAAGCTGGGACCCGTGTTGATCAACAGGGCCAGCGACTCATCGGGGCGCGCGCGGCCCGCGATCGCCTTGACCACGTAGTACACGGCCTCCTGCGCGAGCACGGTCACGACGACGGCTCCAGCGAGGAACCGACGCCGCCTCCACCACAGCAGCCCGGCGGCAGCCGCGGTGACCAGGACGAGAGTCTGCACGTTCGCTAGCATGGTCGCCGCGGTGAAGAACTCCGTCTCGCCCGGTGTGCGGACCCGGGGCATGAGGTTCGCGATGCGCTGATCCACGGAAGTCAGGGACCCGTGCGTGGCCACCGCGATGGCGAGGCTTAGGAAGTTCACGAACGGGATCGCGGCAACCACGACCGTGCCCGTGAGCCAGATGCCGGTCGACGTATCCCGCCGGAAGCGGTTCCGCAGCCAACGCACCCACGGCGCCCTGCTCGTCCGGAACCTCATCACGTAGTCGTTCGACTCGAGCCCAATCCAGGCGGACGCCGCGAGCGAGCGGAGCATGGCGGAGGGCTTCGTCAGCGCCCGGACGAGGCCGTACACGACCACGGCGACGAACACGGCCTCAAGGAAGATCGCGGCGAGGAACAGCATCGGGGACACGAAGAGGGAGAGCGTCCTGACCGCGTACAGGCACGCGACCGCGAGCACGACCCCCACGAGGGCCAGTAGCAGGTGCGCCGCCGCGCCCCCGCCCGGTCGCCGCTCCGTCCCACGTTCCGCCATGGTTGCCGCCTCCACTTCCGCGCTGTCTTTTCCCGGCTTTCCTGCGAAGCGCCTGCGACTCCATCCTGCTCCATCTTGGGCTCGCAGCCGTGCACCGAACGTGCATCGGGCGTTCACGCCCGGTTGGCCCGCCGTCGGCGATGGGCGGTGCATGCTCAGGCCCATGACGACGCCTCCCGAAAACTCCCCCGTCACCCGCCGTCGCCTGCTCATCGGCGCCGGCCTCGCCGCCGCTGCGGGCACCGTGGCCATCGCAACCCCCGCTCAGGCATCCCCCACCCAGGCACCCGCGGATGAGAAGGGCCTGCCCGGTTCGCTCTCTGCCACGGACCCGACGGCGACCCCGACCGTCGACGGCCTCCACCTCCAGTTCGGCGCCGACGCGTCGCGCGCGATCGTGGTCTCGTGGCACACGCTCCAGCCCGTCACGGACGCCCGCGTGCTGCTCGGCGACGCCCACGGCAACTTCGACGCGGCCGTGGCGGCGACGACGCGGAGCTACCTCGACGCCAAGTCCGGCCGCACCGTCTACGCGCACCATGCGTCGCTCACGGGGCTCGAGCCCGCCACGGGCTACCTTTACGCCGCGGTCCACGCGGGAGCGACCCCGGAGTTCGGCACGTTCACCACGGGCCCTCGCGGGCGGGCGCGCGTGACGTTCACGAGCTTCGGCGACCAGGGCACCCCGACGCTCGGCAAGAAGCAGTCTGGGACGACGACGTGGGTCAACGACAACCTCGGCTCCCCTTCCGCGGGAGACACGACGGGAGGCGTCGAGCGCGTCCAGCCGATGTTCCACCTCTTCAACGGCGACCTCTGCTACGCCAACCTCGCGACCGACCGCATCCGCACGTGGTGGGACTTCTGGACGAACAACTCGCGCAGTGCGCGCAACCGCCCGTGGATGCCGTCCGCAGGAAACCACGAGAACGAGCTCGGCAATGGCCCGATCGGCTACGCGGCGTACCAGACGTACTTCGAGGTTCCCCAGGCCTCCGGCCAGACCGACGTGACGCGCGGCCTCTGGTACAGCTTCACGGTCGGCGCCGTCCGCGTCATCTCCCTCGCGAACGACGACGTCTGCTACCAGGACGGCGGCAACTCCTACGTCCGCGGCTACTCGAAGGGCGCCCAGAAGGCGTGGCTCGAGAGCGAGCTCAAGGACGCGCGGTCGAACGGCGGGATCGACTGGGTCGTGGTCTGCATGCACCAGGTGGTGATCAGCACCGCGAACAACTTCAACGGCGCCGACCTCGGCATCCGGCAGGAGTGGGGCCCGCTCTTCGACAAGTACGGCGTGGACCTCGTGGTGTGCGGCCACGAGCACCACTACGAGCGCTCGCACCCGGTCCGGGGCGCGGAGGCCAACCAGACGCTCACCCCCAAGCCCGCCGCAACGAACACCCAGTCGGTCGACACGACGAAGGGCACCGTGCACATGATCCTTGGCGGCGGCGGGACGTCCGTCCCGTCGAACCAGCTCCTCTTCACGCCGCCGGAGTGCCGCGTCATCGTCTCCGTCACGGCACCGGATCCCACATCGGGCAAGCGCGCGCCCGTGTACGTGCACGAGCAGGCCCCGTGGTCGGCCGTGCGGGATGCCGCGAACTCCTACGGCTTCGGGGCGTTCGACGTCGATCCCGGCCAGCCTGGCGGCGAGACGACCATGAAGGTCACGTACTACAACGTCACCGGCGTGGGCGGCGGCCTCGAGGCGTTCGAGACGTTCACGCTGCGCCGTCCGCGCGCGGACGCGCGCCAGCCGGCTATGGCGGACGCGAGCCAGGGCGCTCAGAACTGAGCCACGAACGACGGCGCCGCTCCCCACGTGAGGAGAGCGGCGTCGTCGTCTGCGGTCGCCCGCGGGGACGCTGCCCGGGAGGGGCGCCTAGTGAGTGTCGACCGCGGAGATCTCGGAGTGGTCCTCGCCCCACAGCGTGTGGAACGTGCCCTCGACGTCGACGCGCTGGTAGGTGTGCGCACCGAACAGGTCGCGCTGGCCCTGGATGACGGCGGCCGGGAGGCGCTTGCGGCGCAGGCCGTCGTAGTAGGCGAGCGAGGAGGAGAAGACCGGCACCGGGATGCCGAGCTGAACGGCCGTGGCCACGACGCGGCGCCACGCGGGGACGGCCGCGCCGACGGACTCCACGAACGCGGGCGCGAACAGGAGGTTCGCGGGCTTCTCGCCGCCCTTGTACGCCTCCATGATGTCCTTGAGCAGCTCTGCGCGGATGATGCAGCCCGCGCGCCACAGGGACGCGATCTCATCGAGCTTGAGGTCCCAGCCGTACTCCTTCGCGGCGCTCGAGAGCATGTCGAGGCCCTGCGCGTAGCTCACGAGCTTCGAGGCGTAGAGCGCCTGGCGCACGTCCTCGACAAAGTTCTCGGGGAGCGTCACCTCAACCTCGTGGCCCGCGAGCGTCTCCTGCGCGATGGCGCGCTGGCCGCGCTGCGACGAGATGCCGCGCGCGAAGACCGACTCGGCGATGCCGGACACAGGGGATCCGAGATCGAGCGCGGACTGGACGGTCCAGCGGCCCGTGCCCTTCTGGCCCGCCGCATCCACGACGACGTCGACGAACGGCTTGCCCGTCTTGGCGTCGACGTGACGGAGCACCTCGGACGTGATCTCGATGAGGAACGAGGAGAGCTCGCCCTTGTTCCACTCCTCGAAGATCGCGGACTGCTCGGCCGGCTCGAGGCCGGCGCCGCTGCGCAGGAGGTCGTAGGCCTCGCCGATGACCTGCATGTCGGCATACTCGATGCCGTTGTGGACCATCTTGACGAAGTGGCCCGCGCCGTCGGTGCCGATCCATGCGCAGCACGGCGTGCCGTCGCTGGCCTTCGCCGAAATCTTCTCGAGCAGCGGGCCGAGGGCCGCGTAGGACTCCTTCGAGCCGCCGGGCATGATGGACGGGCCGTTGAGCGCACCCTCCTCGCCGCCCGAGACACCGACGCCCACGAAGTGGAGGCCCTTCTCGGCGAGCGCAGCCTCGCGACGGCGCGTGTCCTCGTAGTGCGAGTTGCCCGCGTCGATGACGATGTCGCCCTCTTCGAGGAGCGGCACGAGCTGGTCCACGACGGCGTCGACGGGCGCGCCGGCCTTGACCATGATGAGCACGCGGCGCGGCTTCTCGAGCGAGTCGACGAGTTCCTGAAGCGACTCCGTGCGGATGAAGTTGCCCTCGTCGCCGTGCTTGGCCAGCAGGGTGTCGGTCTTCTCGACGGAGCGGTTGTGGAGCGCGACGGTGTAGCCGTTGCGCGCGAGGTTTCGGGCGAGGTTCGCTCCCATCACCGCGAGTCCGGTGACGCCGATCTGTGCAGACATGTACTCTCCGTTTCTCGAGCCCGGCCCGCGTCGGTTCGCGGACCCGCGGCTGTTGCCAGTGCCTGAGGTCCACGCTAGTGGACAGCGGGCCGGCATGCCCTTTCTTGACAGCCTATTTCGGTGGACCTAACTTCTGGCAATCGCTTGCCATGATTGCCTTGTGAGCTGGCCGCAACCCGCGCGTCATCCGCCGCGGAGAGGCGCTCGGCGCGGGGCAACTCAGACCACGACCGTCATGCCGCCATCGACGAAGATGGTCTGGCCGTTGACAAAGTCGGACGCGTCCGAGGCGAGCCACACGACCGGCCCAGCGACGTCGTCGACCGTCCCCCAGCGGCGGGCCGGAGTGCGGCCGAGGATCCAGGCATTGAACTCCGCGTCGTCCACGAGGTTCTGGGTCATCTCCGTGTGGATGTAGCCGGGGGCGACCCCATTGATCTGGAGGCCGGAGCCGGCCCATTCGGCCGCCATAGCGCGCGTGAGATTGCGCAGGCCGCCCTTCGCGGCGGTGTACGCGCCGATCGAGGGCCGCGCAAGGTCTGTCTGCACGGAGCAGATGTTGATGATCTTGCCCGCCCCGCGTTCGGCCATCCCGCGCGCCGCCTCGCGGCCCACGAGGAATGCACTCGTGAGGTCGGTCCTGAGAACACGGTCCCAGTCCGCCGGGTCGAGGTCGAAGAGCGGCACGCGATGCTGGATACCCGCGTTGTTGACGAGGATGCGCAGCGGACCCGCCTTGGCTTCGGCCTCGGCGACGCCCGCCGCGGCGGCTGCGGGATCGGTCACGTCGAACGCGACCGCGAACACCCGGCCGTCACCGTAGACGGCCGCCATCTCGCGGCGCGTCGCCTCGGCGCGCTCGGCGTCGCGGCCATGGATCACGATCGTGGCGCCCGCGTCCGCGAGTCCGCGGGCGAGCGCGGAGCCGATCCCCCGGCTCGAGCCCGTCACGAGGGCCGTACGGCCGGTCAGATCGAAGAGTGCGGTCATGGCTGTTCCTCCTGGGATGGCGTGGCGGCGAGCCCGGAGCGGCGGCGCGCGAGCTCGTGGACGGACGCAAGGTCAAGGTCGCCCAGCTCCGCTGCGACGAGTTCGCCGTAGACCTCGAGCGCGGCCTCGGCGAGGGGCAGCTTGGCGCCCGCCTCCGCGGCGGCGGCCTCGACGAAACGGAGATCCTTGAGCATGAACTTCGCCGGTCCGGTGGGCGTGTAGTCGCGCGCGATCATGCGCGGGGCAAGCTGGTCCATGACGCGGCTGCCGGCGAGGCCGCCGGCCAGCACGCCGAACAACTCGCCGACGTCGAGGCCCTGGGCCTCGGCGACCACCGCGGCTTCGGCGAGGGCCGCCGCCGTCGTCCCGACGATGAGCTGATTGCAGGCCTTGGCGAGGGACCCCGCGCCGAGCGTCCCAAGGCGCACGACGTTCGCTCCCATGGCACCGAAGACGGGCCCGAGCGCGTCGAAGTCGGCCTGCTCGGCGCCGACCATGATGGCGAGCGTTCCGGCTTCGGCGCCGGCCCGGCCGCC
>NZ_JBKZWT010000170.1:0-7719 GCF_047759905.1 Sinomonas sp. G460-2
CGGCGCTTCGTGACCGGCGCGGTCTCTTCGTCCCGGAGTTCCGGGGCTTGCTGGGCCTGCTGTTCGATGTCCATTTGTGAGTACTCCACAAGCCGCCCGCAACGCCGCCACATTCGGCGCCGGGACGGCACCACGTGCCGGCACCCGCAGGCGCCGACGAAGTCGACCTTGTTCCCGTCCGGCTGCGGCGTCGCCGACCGTACGGGCCGATGCCGCGTGGACCCGCGGCCCTCACGGCCGGCAAGGTGCCGCTCAATTCAGCGGGCGTCGATGGGGCTGGTCGCCCCGCGCGCCCGGCGTTGAACCGGCGGTCTTCATCGCTTTGCATCGGACCGGCCGCCGAATGTGGATCGGCGTCCGGCCATTTGCATTGTCTCACACACCGCCCAACCGGCCCTGTGCGCGGCTCGCGGACAGCTGCGTGTCAGGGACGGGCCCTAGAATCGGGGCAAGAACCCAGGAAGGACTCCGCCGCCATGACGAAGGCCCCAGCCTCCGCCCAGACTCGCCCGCAATCGCCGCCCGACGAAACCGGTCCGCTGATGACGCGGACGCGCCCCTTCGCGTGGCTTCTGCTCGTGACAAGCGTGGTCGGGTGGCTCGCGTCCGGCGAGCTCGTGCTCGAGAAGCTCGAGAAGCTCGTGAACCCCGCCCACCAGACCATCTGCGACGTGAACCCGTGGGTCTCGTGCGGCGAGGTCATGAGCACGTGGCAGAGTTCGCTGTTCGGCTTCCCGAACATGTTCATCGGCATCGTGGCCTTCGCGATCACGACGACCACGGCCATGGGCATCCTGCTCGGCGGGGCCCGGTTCAGCCGCGCCTATTGGATCGGGCTGCAGATCGGCGTGACGCTCGGCTTCGTGTTCATCGTGTGGCTGTGGAGCCAGGCGCTGTACTCGATCGGGATCCTGTGCCCGCTGTGCATGATCGTGTGGGCCATGATGATCCCGATGTTCGTGTGGACCACCGTCCGGAATCTGCGGCATGGCGTCATTCCGGCCTCGGCGGGGCTCGTGAAGGCGCTCGGCGAATGGGGCTGGATCATCGTGGCGGTGCTGTACGTCGGCGTCATCGCGTCGATCTTCTTCCGCTTTCTGCCGATGTTCGTCCCGTCGACGATGTAGCCTTCTGCGGCCCCTGCTCCCCGCTCGCCTGGGGTGGCGCGGTTAGTTGCCGAACCAGATCTTGATCTCGCGCTCGGCCGACTCGGTCGAGTCAGAGCCGTGGACGAGATTCTGCTGGACCTTGAGGCCCCAGTCGCGACCGAAGTCGCCGCGGATCGTGCCGGGCGCAGCGACGGTCGGATCGGTCGCGCCGGCGAGGGAGCGGAAACCTTCGATGACGCGCTCGCCCTCGAACACGGCGGCCACGACTGGGCCGCTCTGCATGAACTCGAGAAGCGGCTCGTAGAAGGGCTTGCCCTCGTGCTCGGCGTAGTGCTCCTCGAGCAGTTCACGCCCGGCGGTGAGGAGGTTGAGCTGTGCGAGGCGATAGCCCTTCGACTCGACGCGCGCGAGGATCGCGCCGGCGAGCCCGCGGGACACTCCGTCCGGCTTGACGAGGACGAGGGTGCGCTCAGCGGTCACGGTGGCTCCTTGATAGCGGGGTCGTGGATCGGGACCAGTCTACTGAGTCTGGCCCGCGTCCCCGTCCGGCGTCTCGGGGTGCAGACGCTCCCACTCGGCTTGCTCGCGGTCCCGCACCACGTTCTCGCGGTCGAGCCTCGTGCCCGTTCGGATCGCATACCACCAAGCGAGCCCCATGAGCACGCCCACCACGAACATCATGGGCTCGACGAATCCGAGCGCGATGAGCACGAGCTGGAGGAGCCAGCCGATCGCCATGCCCCACGGCCGCCTCACGACGGCACACGCGAGCACGAGGACCGCGATGAGACCGAAGCCGACGCCGAGCACGAGACCCGGGCCGTACTCGTGCCCCCTCAGCCCGAACACGGCGAGCGTCGCGAAGAGCGCGACGAACGCTTCCGTCAGGAGCACAACCGACGCGAACTGCACCCGCACCGACCGGCGCTTCTTCGGCATCCCGGGGCGCCACTCCCGCTGAGCCTTGGTGAGCCTGGCCATCACGCGACGTCCTTCCCGAGGAGGATCCGGGCCTCGCCCACGACCGTGATCGATCCCGTCACGAGCACGCCGCCGGAGAAGTCGCCCACCTCGTCAGCGCGCTCGACCGCATAGGCGATCGCATCGTCGAGCTTCTCCTCGGTGTGGACCTCGATCTCGTCGAAGCCGAGGTCGAGCGCGATCTCGGCGAGCTCTTCCGCAGGCACCGCGCGAGGCGACGCCGACTGCGTGAACACGAACTCCGTGGGCACCTCGCTGAACTCCTCCTGAAGCGTGCGCAGGATCTGCTCGGCATCCTTCTCGCGGAGCACGCCGAGGACCACGACGAGCCGGCTGAAGTCGAACGCCTCCGTGAGCGCCTGGGCGCTCACACGGATCCCGTCGGGATTGTGAGCGGCGTCGACAACAATCGTCGGCGAGGTCTTGACGACCTCGAGCCGCCCGGGCGACGTCACGCTGCTGAACGCCTCGCGCAGCAACTCGATGTCGAGTTCGCGCTCTCCCCCGCCGAGGAACGCCTCGAGCGCGGCAACAGCAACGGCCGCGTTCTCCGCCTGATGCGCGCCGTGCAGCGGAACGCTGAGGTCCTCGTACCGCGCGGCGAGCCCTTGGACGGTCACGAGCTGGCCGCCCACGGCGAGCGTTCGGCTCTCGACGCCGAATTCGACGCCCTCGAAGCGGAACTCCGCCCCGACCGAGCGGGCCTTGTCGAGCAGCACCTGGGCCGCGTCCGCGGGCTGAGCCGCGCTCACGAGGAAGCCGCCCGGCTTGATGATCCCGGCCTTCTCCCGCGCGATATCAGCGGTCGTGTCTCCGAGCAGGTCCGTGTGGTCGAGCGAGATCGGCGTGACGACGGAGACCACGCCGTCGCCCACGTTCGTCGCGTCCGTGATCCCGCCGAGGCCCACCTCGATGACTGCCACATCGACCGGCTCGTCCGCGAAGACCGCGAAGCCGAGGATCGTCACGCACTCGAAGTACGTGAGCCGCGGCTGCCCCGCGGCGGTCAGCTCGGCGTCGACGATGCCGATGTAGGGCGCGATCTCGTTCCAGATCCGCACGAACGTCGCGTCTGGCACGGGCGCCCCGTCGATGCTGATGCGCTCCGTGACCCTGCTGAGGTGCGGACTCGTGTACCGGCCGGTCCGGAGCCCGTGGGCGCGCAGGCCGGCCTCGATCATGCGGGCCGTGGACGTCTTGCCGTTCGTCCCCGTGATGTGGACGATCGGGAACGCCTTGTTCGGCTCCCCCAGCACGTCCATGGCCCGGAACAGCGGCGCGAGGCGCGGCTCCATCTTGTTCTCGGGGGCGCGTCCGAGCAGCTCGGCGTAGACCTCCTCGACGGTCGTCGGCAAACCGGTCAGCTCGGTCACAGGGCGGCCTCCTCGGCGGGTTCGACACGCTCGACGAGCGCACTCGGTTCGACATCGGCCTCGTTGAGCTCGAGCTCGACGCTCAGCGTCTCGCCTTTGAGCAGTTCGGTGTGGGTGAGCGCGGCGGCGACCATCGCCGGGCGCGCCGTGACGCTCGTCCGGATCCGATCGCTCACGTTGAGGTCGGCGTCCTTCCGGGCCTGCTGGATCACGCGCACGAGGTCGCGGGCCAGGCCCTCCGCGCCGAGCTCCGGCGTGACCTCGGTATCGAGGACCACGAACCCGCCACCGGGCAGCATCGCGACGGCGGTCGATCCACCGGCCTTCGCCGAGTCGACGACCGTCTCGAGGGCGTACTCGTGCGGCTCGAGGGCGATCCCGCCAGCCGTCACGAGGCCCTCGCCGTCCACCGACCAGTCGCCGGACTTCGAGCCCTTGATGGCCTGCTGGACGTTCTTGCCGAGGCGCGGTCCCGCGGCGCGGGCGTTGACCACGAGCTTCTGCTCAATGCCGAATTCCTCGGGCGAGGCGTGGTCGGAATCGAGCAGTCGCACGGACTTGAGGTTGAGCTCGTCCGCGATCACCGCCTCCGAGCCCTCGAGCGCCGCGGCTCCGGGGACGACGACGGTCATCGCCTTGAGCGGGAGGCGCACCCGCAGCTTCGCGGCCTTGCGGAGCGACGAACCCGCCGAGCACACGGCCTGCGTGCGGTCCATCTGGTCCACGAGCGCGGGCTCGTCGACGAACAGCGCCGGCTCCGGCCAGTCCGTGAGGTGCACCGAGCGGCCACCCGTGAGGCCGCGCCACATCTCCTCGGACACGAGCGGCAGGAGCGGCGCCGCCACGCGGCACACCGATTCGAGCGCGGTGTACAGGGCGTCGAACGCGTCCACGTCCTCGTCGAAGAAGCGCTGCCGGCTCCGCCGGACGTACCAGTTCGTGAGCATGTCGAGGTAGACGCGCAGGAGCTCGCAGGCGTTCGAGATGTCGTACGCGTCGAGGTGGCCGCGCATCCCGGCCACGAGCCGGCCCGTCTCCGCGAGCAGGTACCGGTCGAGCGGGTCGGTGTAGCCGTCGTAACGGAGCTTGGCCTCGTAGCCGCCCGTCACCCCGTCGCCGAGCCCGGTCGCGGCGTTCGCGTACAGGGTGAAGAAGCTGTACACGTTCCACAGCGGGAGCATCACCTGGCGGACGCCGTCACGGATGCCCTGCTCCGTGACGATGAGGTTGCCGCCACGCAGGATCGGGCTCGCCATGAGGAACCAGCGCATCGCGTCCGAGCCGTCGCGGTCGAGCACCTCGGACACGTCGGGGTAGTTTCGCAGGCTCTTGGACATCTTCTGCCCGTCGGAGCCGAGCACGATCCCGTGGCTGATCACGTTTCGGAACGCTGGCCGGTCGAAGAGCGCCGTGCCGAGCACGTGGAGCAGGTAGAACCAGCCCCGCGTCTGGCCGATGTACTCGACGATGAAGTCAGACGGGTTGTGCGTCTCGAACCAGTGCTGGTTCTCCATCGGGTAATGCACCTGGGCATAGGGCATCGACCCGGAGTCGAACCACACGTCGAGGACGTCCGTGACGCGCCGCATCGTCGAATTGCCCGTCGGGTCGTCCGGGTTGGGGCGCGTGAGCTCGTCGATGAACGGGCGGTGCAGGTCCGGCTGGCCCTCGTGGTTGACCGGCACGCGGCCGAAGTCGCGCTCGAGCTCGGCGAGGGAGCCGTACACGTCCGTGCGCGGGTACTCGGGGTTGTCGGAGACCCAGACAGGAAGAGGCGAGCCCCAGTAGCGGTTCCGGCTGATCGACCAGTCGCGCGCGTTCTCGAGCCACTTTCCGAACTGCCCGTGCTTGACGTTGCCCGGGATCCAGTTGATCTGGTCGTTGAGCTCGACCATGCGGTCCTTGAACTTCGTCACCTGGACGTACCACGACGACACCGCGCGGTAGATGAGTGGGTTCCGGCACCGCCAGCAGTGCGGGTAGCTGTGCACGTAGCTGGCCTGCTTGACGAGGCGGCCCTGCTCGCGCAGCACGCGGGTGATCGGTTTGTTGGCCTCGAACACCTGAAGCCCCACGATGTCCCGCAGAGGTGCGTCGTCGCCGCGGGCAGCGTCACCCGAGGCGAACAGCGGAAGGAACTTCGCGCCGTCGTCCACGGACAGGATCACCGGGATACCCGCGGCCTCGCACACCCGCTGATCGTCCTCGCCGTAGGCGGGCGCCTGGTGGACGATTCCCGTGCCATCAGTCGTCGTGACGTAGTCCGCGACGAGGACCTGCCAGGCCTTCTCCGTGCCCCACGCCTCGGCGTCCGCGAAGTAGTCCCACAGCGGCTGGTAGCGGATGCCCTCGAGCTCACGGCCGAGGAACGTGCGTTCGACGGCGGCGCTTGCCTGCGCAGCGGCGCTCACCTCGCCGTCCTCGTACCCGAGATCCTTGGCGTAGCTTCCGAGGAGGTCCTCGGCGAGGAGGAAGCGCGCGTTGGCCGGGACGTCGGACGCGCGCACGCCCGCCGGTCCGGCGGGTACGACGGCGTAGCGCACCTCGGGCCCGACCGCGAGGGCCGCGTTGGTGGGCAGCGTCCACGGCGTCGTGGTCCACGCGAGCGCGAGGACGCCCGCGAGCTCCTGTGACGCCTCGGATTCGCCGGCAAGGAGCGGGAACGTGACGGTGACGGTCTGGTCCTGGCGGTCCTTGTAGACGTCATCGTCCATGCGCAGCTCGTGGTTTGAGAGCGGCGTCTCGTCCTTCCAGCAGTACGGCAGCACGCGGTAGCCGCTGTACGTGAGTCCCTTCTCATGAAGCGTCTTGAAGGCCCACATCACGGATTCCATGTACTCGACGTTGAGCGTCTTGTAGTCGTTCTCGAAGTCCACCCAACGGGCCTGGCGCTTGACGTACGCCTCCCATTCGTGGGTGTACTTCAGCACGGACGCGCGGCACGCCTCGTTGAACTTGTCGATGCCCATGCGGTCGATGTGGGCCTTGTCGCTCATGCCGAGCTGCTTCATGACCTCGAGCTCGGCGGGCAGGCCGTGGGTGTCCCAGCCGAAGCGGCGCTCGACTCGCTTGCCGCGCTGGGTCTGGTAGCGGGCCACGAGATCCTTCGCGTAGCCCGTGAGGAGGTGGCCGTAGTGGGGCAGGCCGTTCGCAAACGGCGGCCCATCGTAGAACACGAACTCGCCCGAGCCGTCATGGCCCGCGTCGCGATTGTCGATCGAGGCCTGGAAGGTGCCGTCCTCGTCCCAGTACTTGAGGATCCGCTCCTCGAGCTCCGGGAAGCGCACGGAGGTCGACGCGGCTTGCTCGGGGTTCGGCGCGGTGGTGGCCTTGGGGTACACGCTCACGGAAGATCCTGGCTGTTGGGCTGAGGATGCGAGGACGGCGAACGCCCGGATCTGCCGGGCGGCACCGCGGTACCACCTCGCTTGCTCGCCGCGTCCGCTGTGCGCGCCCGCGAGAGCCTCTCGTGAGGGCTGTGACGGGCCTGCCCGTCCGGTTCTACTGGGCGGCCTCGCTGGGCTGGCGGAGCGCGCTGTTCTTCCGGAAGCTCACCGGTGATGGCCGGGTCGATGCTTTGCTGAACAGTCTACCCCGGGAGCCACGGGCTCCGGGCTTCGTGCGGCTCAGCGCTTGCGCAACAGCTTGTGCGCGGCGGCCTGGGCCACGGGGCGGATCACGATGTCGTCGAGGTTGACGTGATGCGGGACGGTCACGGCGTAGCGGATCACGTCGGCCACGTCCTCGGCGGAGAGGGGCTCCTCGACGCCCTCATACACACGCTCGGCCGCCGCGGCGTCGCCGCCGAGCCGGCTCAGCGCGAACTCCTCGGTCTTGACGAGTCCGGGCATGACCTCAATGACGCGGACGTTGTGTTCGGCCTCCTCGAGCCGAAGCGCGCGCGTCATGCCGTGCTCGGCAAACTTCGCGGCGTTGTAGCCGCCGCCGCCCTCGTACGAGACGAGCCCGGCGACGGACGTGAGATTGAGCACGGTCCCGTGGCCGTTCGCGCGCAGCATCGGCAGGAAAGCGCGCGTGATCTTCATGGTGCCCACCACGTTGACCCGCAGCATCCACTCCCAGTCCTCGGTCTTCGCGTCAGCCACCCAATCGGCGCCGCGCGCGCCGCCCGCGATGTTGACGAGCGTGTCGATGCCCCCGCCGGCTTCCACGGCCCCCACAAGGTGCGCGACGTCGTCGTCCTCGGCGATGTCGGCTGAAACGGGGACCGCGCCGGTCTCGGCGGCGAGGGTCTC
>NZ_JBKZWT010000171.1:0-7659 GCF_047759905.1 Sinomonas sp. G460-2
CCTCGTGGCCGGCGGCCTCCTCGCCCTGCAGCTTTCGGGGGCAACGATCCTCGACCCGAGCACGGGGGCCCTGTGGGCCATCGCGGCAGCCGTCCTGGGCCTCGGCATCCTCGTCGCGGGGCTCCGCGGACGGACGGGCGGGATCCTCTCCTTCTTCGCGGTCGTAGCGCTCATCGTCGCCGCGGCGACACAGCCCGCGTACGCCCTGAGCCGCCCCCGCGGGGCCGTGAACCTCGCTCCCGCGAGCGTGCAGCAGGCCACGTCCGGCTACTCACTCACGGCGGCCTCGGGCCAACTCGACCTGCGCCAGCTCGACACGTCGGGGCCGCTGCCCTCGGAGGCCACGGTCCCGGTGAACGTGACCGCGAGCCAGCTCGAGATCAAGATCCCGAAGAACGTGCCGGTTCGGGTCCAAGCGGACGCCACGATGAGCAACGTCCAATTCGGCGACAAGTCGATCGCCGGGCTCACGACGAACGGCTCCGAGACGTACAACTCGGGCCAGCCAGGCGCGACCCTCGTGATCAACCTCGACGCGACCATGAGCAACGTCGATATCGAGCAGGAGAAGTGATGAGCGCGAACGTTTCCGAGCACTCGGAATTCAAGCAGGGCCCGAGCGTGGGCACGATCGTCTGGGGAGCCGTCGTGGTAGCCGTTGCAGGACTTCTCGTCGCGAGCCGGCTCGGCTGGTTCACGGTAGATCTTGGCGTCGCGGCGGTGAGCCTCCTGCTCCTCGCGGGCCTCGGGCTCGTGGTCGGAGGAAGCCTCGCCGCCACCCGGAGCAGGAGGCGGATCGACTCCGCCAAGGCCGCGGACGGGGACGAGCCGGGTGGCTCGCACTCCGCGGACGCGTTCGGAACCGCCCCCGAGTCGACGGACCCGCCCAAGCGCAGCCCCTACGACGCCCAGGGCCCGTACGACGGCCCGTCCCTCTAAGCCTTCAGGGCTTCAAGCCCCCTCGAAACCGTCCTCGCAACCATCCTCGCAACCAGGAGCCACCCATGGACTCGTTCTTCAACTCGATCCGCTCGACCGGCCTGCGCCGCGGCCCGAGGCGCATCCTCGGCGGGGTGCTCGGCGGGATCGCCGACCGCCTCGACGTGGACGTCATGTTCGTCCGGATCATCTTCATCGTGCTGTGCTTCCTCCCCGGGCCCGCCGTCCTCGCGTACCTCGTGGCGTGGTGCCTCATCCCGGATCAGAACGGCTCGATCATCCTCGAAAACCTCCTCGGCGGGCCTCGGAATGGCGGCGCAGTGCCCCCGTCCGGCGAGCAGCCCGGGCAGGGAGAACCCACGGCGTGAGCCGCGCGCGGAAGCGCTCGGCGAGGCGACAGGACGACGACGGCGGCCAGCCGTCGTCGTCCTGTTGTGGTGTGCATCACCCAGAGCGCGCGGCTACAATCGGCGTGGGCTCAACGGGGCGCCTCAAGCACCACAACCCACCGTCGGCCCGCCGCCCCCTGAGCGGACCGGCCGCACCAGCGGAAAGGCCCTGCATGAAGATCGGCATCCTCACCTCCGGAGGCGACTGCCCCGGCCTCAACGCAGTGATCCGTGGGGCCGTCCTCAAGGGCATCGCGGTGCACGGCCAGGAGTTTGTGGGCTTCAAGGACGGCTGGCGCGGCGTGGTCGAGGGCGACATCATCGACATCCCCCGCACGCTGGTCCGCGGAATCGCCAAGCAGGGCGGCACGATCCTCGGGACGTCGCGCACCAACCCGTTCGAAAACGGCGGCGGCCCTGCCGTCATCAAGGGCCACATGGACCGGCTCGGCGTCGACGCGATCATCGCGATCGGCGGCGAGGGAACCCTCGCCGCGGCGAAGCGGCTCACCGACGCGGGCCTCAAGATCGTCGGCGTCCCCAAGACCATCGACAACGACCTCGACGCGACGGACTACACGTTCGGCTTCGACACCGCCGTCGAAATCGCGACCGAGGCGATCGACCGCCTCCGGACCACGGGCGAGTCCCACCACCGGTGCATGATCGCCGAGGTCATGGGCCGCCACGTCGGCTGGATCGCGCTCCACTCGGGCATGGCCTCCGGCGCGCACGCGATCCTCATCCCCGAGCAGCGCGTGAGCATTGACCAGATCGCCGCGTGGGTCAAGCTCGCCCACGACCGTGGCCGGGCGCCGCTCGTGGTCGTCGCCGAGGGCTTCGCGCTCGACACCATGGGCGAGGCGCACTCCGAGCGCGGCCTCGACACCTTCGGCCGACCGCGCCTCGGCGGCATCGCCGAGCGGCTTGCCCCCGAGCTTGAGGCGATCACGGGCATCGAGACCCGCGCGACCGTCCTCGGCCACATCCAGCGCGGCGGGGTCCCCACTGCGTTCGACCGCGTGCTCGCGACGCGCCTCGGCATGGCCGCGATCGACTCCGTGGTCGAGGGCCGCTGGGGCACCATGGTCTCGCTCAACGGCACAGACATTGTCCACGTGGGCTTCGAAGCGGCGCTCGGCCGGCTCAAGACGGTCCCGCAGGACCGGTACGACGAGGCCCGCGTCCTGTTCGGCTGAGGGTGCCGGACAGGGCTAAGGACGGCGGCAGGGCGAAGAGGACCGCGTGAACAGTGGCGCAGAGACGGGCTCGGGCCGGACGTTCCACCTCGGGAGCCGTGGCATCGTCCGGCTCGCGTGGGCGCGCCGGCTAGGGCTCCCGGACCTCGCTTTCTCGGACGACGGCGGGCGCCTCCTTGGGTGCCGCGACTCCGCCTTCTCGCTCACGGCAGTCGAGCTGTTCGGTCAGCTCGCGCTGTCCGGTCCGACCGAGCTCGTCGAGGCGGCAGCCGACCTCGCGGACGAGGAGCTGCTGGCGGGCGGCGCACTCTTGCGGCTCGTGGGCCACGGCGCACACGGCCTCAGCACGGGAGTGCTCGGCTTCGTCGACGACCTCCCAGTCCTCCAGCCGGACGCCGAACCGGAGGTGTCGCGCGGCAATCCCGAAGCGATCGAGCTCGAGACCCTCTGCCCGCCGGACGACGTGAGCTCCGCGGGGATCGAGCGCCGAGAACACCGCTTCACGCTCATGCTGCCCGATGGTCCGGCCGCTTGCGCCGCGTATACCGTCCGAGAGGGTCTCATCGCGGACCTCGGGGTGCTCGTGGCGCCAACGCTCCGGCGCCGCGGGCTCGGGACGCTCATGGCCCGGCTTGCGGCGCACGAGGCGCTCGCCGAGGGCTATCTCGTGCAACTCGAGGCGCAGGCACAGAACGTCGGGGCGCTCAAACTCGCGGACGCCCTCGGCGTGGTTCCGTCGGGACGCATCGCGTCGGTGCAGCTCCGGCACACGTAGCCCGCCACGAACGCATCGATTGACGCTTCCAAGACCCTGTACCGTGTGTAGACAGTGGAGGTCTACCGGTGGGGGAAGCGGTGCATCTGAGCGGAGTCAGAGCCTTCGTTGCGGTGGTGAGATATGGAAGCATGACCGACGCCGCCGCCGAGCTAGGGTTCACTCAGTCGGCGATCAGCCGGCAAGTTGCCGACTTCGAACGGTACGTGGGCACGAAACTGTTCGGCCGAGGCCCGGGAGGCATGAGGCTCAACGCGGCCGGGGTGGAGGTTTTTCCCATCGCGGTCGAGATCCTGCGCTTGGCCGAATCAATGCCTGAAGCGGCAGCCACGGCCGGACCACGAGCACCTGGTCCGCGGAGGCACCGAAATGTTAGGCAATTATGACAGGTGGGCATATCGCGGCCGCCTCGCTTGACGGTGTTCTGGCGAGCAGCGAATATCGAGGACGTGCCACTCAAACGCAACTAAAGGACTGCACCCCGAACTGCAATAGCTAGGATCGGGGCACTCATCAGATTCAGTTTGACGGCCGATTCGCGGCCGATAGTCGGCCATGCCCAAAATGGGGGATATTTGAAGATGATGCATTCGTCGGTTTCAGCGAAGAAGAAGATCCTGTCCGCTGCAGCAGCTGCCTTGATCGCCGCTACCGGCACCATCGGCGCGGCGGCTCCGGCCCAGGCAAGCACGACCTCGTGCATTTCAAATATGTGCTCGTGGAAGGATGCGAATCTCGGCGGCGATCGCGGGGCGTGGGACGCGTCGAGCGTTCCATACGTGGGCGACTACTGGAATGACAGCATCTCATCGGCCAACAACCGGAACTGGAGATATCTGTACTTCTACCTCGACGCGAATTACGCCGGCCCGTGGCTCCGCCTCGATCCGGGAGAAGTCGTGCTGAATTTCAATGATTACAGCTACTACAGATACGGCGGCTACTCGAGCTGGAACGATACCGTGAGCAGCTACAGCAGTTAGTCGACTGTATTCGTGGAGATGGCAGATCAGCAAAAAGACCAAACGGGCGGGGCGTGGGTGCTGTGAGGGGAAGGTGTCTCGTGATGATTCCCGCGCTCCTCCTCTCCCTCGCGTCCTGCAGCGCGGCGCCTCGGCAGGCGGAGGCTGGGCCAGTGAACATCGATCCAATCGCGACGACAGTGAACCTGGATCAGGATGCCGAGCAGATCGATTTTCCGCTCGACAAGTTCATGCTCTCGATTCCGGAGGCGGACAAGGTCGATCAGGCCAACAGCGTGAAAATGCAGCAGTGTCTTACGGCCAAGGGAGAGAAGATCGATCTGAGCCCTTACAACCGGCATCGAGCGTTCGCCGGGGAGCGGCCCTACGGTGCCTGGAGCCTGAAGAACGCCCAGGAGCGCGGCTATGACATGCCGGACGGGTTCACCGGCCCGAAGGACTTGGACCTGTCCAAGCTAGGAGAGAAGTTCAACGAGGCGTGGGACGCCTGTCTTGCCACGGCGTTGGTCTCCAAGAGCGCGCCCTCCGAGAAGACGGCCGAACGGCTGTTTCGCCAGGCAGCGATGCTCGCTCCCCAGAGCGAGGAGTTCAAGAAGGCCGTCGGCGAGTGGAAGGACTGCCTCAAGAGCAAGGGCATCGGACTGAGAGACGCCGACTCTTGGAATCCCGACCTGTCCGCAACGAACGGTGACAAGGAGAAGATCATCCGCATCGCAGTCGGCGACGTCGAATGCAAGCAGACCGTCTCGCTCGTCCAGCGGCTTGCGAATATCGAGGGTTCTTTTCAGACAGCGCTCGTGAAACAGAACGAAAGCCAACTGAGAGCGGAACGGCAGGGCATCGACACCCTGCTCGCGAAGGCCGACGAGGCTATTCTCTCGGCGGGAGCATAACGGTTGGACCAATTCCTATGACGAATACCAGGTCCTCCGACGCGGTATCCGGCGGTCGAGGTCGCCGCGTGCTGCACCCTTGGCGGATCGGCGTCTTCACGGTCGTCATGATCCTCATCCTCATGGCATCCTTCGTCGCCGGTTCACTGGTTCGGCGCCCAGAGTCCAGCGCGCTCGAGAATCGGGACACCACCGTGCCCGTGACCGCGCGAGCCGAGATGCGGGAGGTGCAGGAGGTTCTGGCCCTCAAGGGCAGCGTGGTCAGCGGGACCACGGTCCCAATCCCTGATCTCAGCTCCGGGGCGTCAGGACCGACCGTCGTCACGGATATCGCAGTCGGTCCGGGCGACAGCCTCGCCCCGGGGACCTACATCGGGGCGATTGCGGGACGTCCCCAAATCGTCATCGGCGATGACGTCCCCCTGTACAGGGACCTCAAACTGAACGACGCCGGATCAGATGTGACACGCCTCCAGAAGGCGCTTCGGCGGATGGGCTATCAGGGTGTGCCGGCGTCGGGCAAGATCGAGGCCGTGACGCTTGAGGCGGTTCGGCTGATCTATGCGAATGCCGGTCTCGAGCCACCCGGGAAGACGAAGGATGACACGACCTTCCGATGGCTCGATTTCGTCCAGATCCCCGGGGATTCCGGGCAGGTGGTCCGGGCTTCGGCGGTAGCTTCGCACGTCAGCCGCGACGCCCCTCTCGTCCTCGTCCAAACGAGCCCTAACACGATTACGGCCAGGGCCCTCATCCTGCAGGCCGACCGACTGCCACCGGGAACCCAACTTAGGCTGAAGTGGTCCGGCGGAGAGTCGTCGAGCATCGTCGAAACAGTCAGCAAACTACTCCCCGGCGACACTGCTGCAACCAAGCCGGCAGGGAAAGACATCACGATCAAACTCCCGGACCAGGCAGCTGGCTTGCTTCCCGGGCAAGACGTCGACATTTCGCTTCCCCCTGACGGCAAGGCGGTCCTCGCCGTCCCCTTGATCTCGATCCAGCGCGATGCCGGCAGTGCATTCGTCGAAGTCCTCCGCAGAGCCGATGAGCCGTCGTCCGCCTCAGCTTCACCGCCCGCGCCTCGCAAGGTGAAGATCACGATCAAGGCCCAGGCAGCAGGGTGGGCCGAGATCGAGGCAGACCCGAGCCTCCCGGCCGGAACTGAAGTCCGAGTTCCGTGACCAACGCCGCATCCCAGGAGGATGCAGTTCCGAGCATCGGCGGTTCAGCGTCGGGAGCCGCGGAGTCCCCCCTGATCCGTGTCGAGAACCTGGCGCGATGCTTCGGCACGGCACACGCGCTGACAGATGCAACCTTCGACATCCACGAAGGCGAGTTCGTCGCGATCGTCGGACCGTCAGGCTCCGGGAAGACCACTCTCCTGAACGTCCTCGGGCTCCTCGATACCCCGACCGCCGGAACATATCTCCTCAAGGGGAAGCCAGTTGCCCAGCTTTCGGCCCGAGAACGGAACGCACTTCGCAGCCGGGAAATTGGATTCGTCTTCCAAAGCTCTTACATGATCCCCACGGAGCCCGCATACCTTGGTGCGTCGCTGGGCCTTCGGATCCAGAACGTCCCTCCGGAAGAGAGATACACGAGAGTCTCCGAGGTGTTCGACTCTCTTGGCCTTCGCCGCATCCGGCACACTCCTGCCCGGTCTCTCTCAGGAGGCGAGCGCCAGCGCGTCGCCCTCGCGCGCGCGATCGTGACGCGACCCCGCATCATCCTCGCCGACGAGCCCACCGGGAACCTGGACAAGGAAAACACCCGCAAGGTCATCCAGGATCTGAAGGAGCTGTCCGATCAGGGAACGACCGTTGTCGTCATCACCCACGACGAACGGGTAGCAGCCGCCGCGGACCGCTGCCTCCGCCTCGTCGACGGCGCCGTCGCCGATCATTCCACGAGCGAGGCACCCGTCCGGACGAGGTCGTCCGAGCGGCCCGCCGCCCCGAACAAACGGAAATCGTTCCCCGTTCTCGACAACATCGCCGACGCCGCAAACTCGCTCACGGCTCGACCGCTGAGGAGCATCCTCCTCCTGATGGTCTTCCTTCTGGGAGCTGGCGGCCTCGTCGCGGGCGCGGGCCTTACCCACACGGCGTCGAGCCAGATCGCCGAGAGGCTCACTGAAGCCGCGCTCGATGAAATTCGATTCACAGATCCTTCCCTGAAGTCCGGCACGGTCCCGACTCCCCAAGAGGTGGACGGGACGCGCAATGCCATCGGCAGGCTCAACGGCTTCATCCAGTTAGGCGTGAGCGCATCCATCGCACCCGGTGATGCTCGGGTCAGCCGCCTCTCCGATCCCGATTCCCGCAACGGACTCTATTCAGGGGCGATCCGACTTGCTGATGCCGGGTATCTCTCGCTCACAGAGGTTCGAACCATACCGGCGAATGCAGCCCAGCTCATGGACCTGCCCGGCGGTGTTCCCGCCGCGATCATCGGCCGTTCAGCCTCCGAGCGGCTAGG
>NZ_JBKZWT010000172.1:0-7633 GCF_047759905.1 Sinomonas sp. G460-2
GGTGCTGCTCGGCCACACGCTCGACGATCAGGCCGAACAGGTGCTGCTTGGGCTCGCGCGCGGCTCGGGAACGCGTTCCCTCGGCGGCATGCGTTCCGCCCGGGGACTGTACATCCGGCCGTTCTTGGGCCTTCGCCGCGCCGACACGGTCGAGGTCTGCGCTGCGGAGGGGCTCGAGCCGTGGCTCGACCCGACCAATGGGGATTCTCGATACATGCGTTCTCGCGTACGTGTCGGAATCATGCCGTTCCTCGAGGCGGAGCTCGGGCCTGGCGTCGCGGAGGGGCTTGCGCGCACCGCGTCGATTCTGGGGCAGGACGCGGACTATCTCGACGCCGAGGCCGAGCGCGTCTATGCGGGACTCGTTGACCGGGGCGGCATGGGGCCCGGACAGGCCACGGTCCTCCTGCCCGGCGCGGCGGTTCGGGCGCTCCCGGCCGCGATCAGGAGCCGCGTGCTCGCTCTCGCCGTGATCGAGCTCGGGGGGCAGCCGACGTTTGAGCGACTTGCCGCTGTCGACCGCCTCCTCGAACGGCGCGGTTCCGCGGGTCCCGTCGAAGTGCCTGGGCACGTGAGCGTGCATCGCCAGCCACGCCGGAAGGATGCGGCGCCCGGAATCGAGTATGGGAAGCTAGTCTTTGTATCGCACCGCTGACGCCGGGTTTCGGGACAGGCCCCTGTGGGACTGACCGGCTCGCGTCGAGACCCGAGTTCCAGGAGCGCAGGTGGATTCTCACGACGTCCAAGCAGACCTCAAGCACGTCCTCTACGACCGGGAGCAGATCCAAGGGCGGATCGCCGAGCTCGCCGCGCGCATCGACAGGGACTACGAGGGCCGCGACCTCCTGATCGTCGGCGTGCTCAAGGGCGCCGTGATGGTGATGGCGGACCTGGCCCGCGCCCTGCACAGCCACGTCACGATGGACTGGATGGCCGTCTCCTCCTATGGCTCCGGGACGCAGTCCTCGGGGGTGGTTCGCATCCTCAAGGACCTCGATTCGGACCTCATGGGCAAGCACGTGCTCATCGTCGAGGACATCATCGACTCCGGCCTGACCCTCTCGTGGCTCAAGACGAACCTCGAGTCCCGGGGCACTGCGTCGGTCGAGATCTGCACGGCGTTCCGCAAGCCGGACGCCGCGAAGGTCAAGATCGACGTGAAGTACGTCGGCTTCGACATCCCCAACGAGTTCGTGGTCGGCTACGGGCTCGACTACGCGGAGAAGTACCGCAACCTCGACTTCGTCGGCACGCTCGCGCCGCACGTTTACGAGTAGGCGGCCAACTTTTTCAGGGCGGGGTTCCTTCCGGTACGCGTACTGGAAGGAACCCCGCCCTCGTTGCCCTGAGGATCCCGGAATTCCGGGGTTCCCCCGATCCCGCCGTCACCGATCCGGTATCCACGCGAACTCGCGAGATTCGCTTCAACGTGGGTTATGAAATCTGCTGAGCACGTACGGATTGGCACGAGACGGGACGCCGACCGTCCACTACGCGTACTGGTTGGCCAACCACGCGGCGCTCCGCGGTGCTCCGGCGCCCCGCCCCGCCCGCCGTTCGCCCTCGGCGCACAGCGGCCGGGGGAACTTTTGTCCTTGACTGTGCGTGATGTTGTCCGAACGGTATAGCTTGATGCGGTACTTGCCCGTCAACAGATGTAGGCAGGGGCAGGGGACCTCAGCGCTACGCGGCGCCGCGGCACAACAGAAGGGACGGGGCTCGGCCCCGAGTTCATGAACGTCAAAAGCTTCGTCAAGGGTCCTGGGATCTGGATCCTCGTCGTGATCGCCCTCCTCCTCATCGCCTTCGGAACGCTGGCGCCGGGGGGCAGCGCGACCATTGACACGCAGGTTGGCATCCAGCTCCTCAAGGACGGCAAGGTCGACTCCGCGAAGATCTACAACGGCGAAGAGCGCGTCGACATGGTCCTCAAGGACAACTACGTCGACAACGGGCAGAACAAGGGCAAGAACGTCCAGTTCTACTACGTAGACCCGCGCGGCGGCGAGGTTGTCCAAGCGGTCGAGAACGCGAACCTCAAGACCTACAACGATGTCCCGACCGGCAACAACTGGTTCGGCTCGATCCTCTCCCTCATCATCCCCGTCCTCCTGCTCGGCGCACTCTTCTGGTTCCTGCTCTCGCGCATGCAGGGCGGCGGCTCCCAAGTCATGAAGTTCGGCAAATCCCGAGCAAAAATGATCACGAAGGACATGCCCCAAGTGACGTTCAGCGACGTCGCGGGCGCCGACGAGGCCGTCGAGGAACTTCAGGAGATCAAGGAGTTCCTCCAGGAGCCCGCAAAGTTCCAGGCCGTCGGAGCGAAAATCCCGAAGGGCGTCCTGCTCTACGGCCCTCCGGGAACCGGCAAGACGCTCCTGGCTCGCGCCGTCGCCGGCGAGGCTGGCGTCCCGTTCTTCTCGATCTCGGGTTCCGACTTCGTCGAGATGTTCGTCGGCGTGGGTGCGTCCCGCGTCCGTGATCTCTTCGAGCAGGCCAAGTCGAACGCGCCCTCGATCATCTTCGTCGACGAGATCGACGCCGTGGGCCGCCACCGCGGAGCCGGCATCGGCGGCGGCAACGACGAGCGCGAGCAGACGCTCAACCAGCTCCTCGTCGAGATGGACGGCTTCGACCCCAAGGCGAACGTCATCCTCATTGCCGCGACCAACCGCCCCGACGTCCTCGACCCGGCACTCCTCCGCCCAGGCCGATTCGACCGTCAGGTGCCGGTGGAGGCGCCGGACCTCGTGGGCCGCGAGCAGATTCTCGGCGTCCATTCCAAGGGCAAGCCGATGGCAGGCAACGTGGACCTCAAGGCCGTCGCGAAGAAGACCCCGGGCTACACGGGTGCCGACCTCGCGAACGTCCTCAATGAGGCGGCGCTCCTTACGGCCCGCTCGAACGCCCAGCTCATCGATGATCGCGCCCTCGACGAGGCGATCGACCGCGTCATGGCCGGCCCGCAGAAGCGCAGCCGCGTCATGAAGGACCTCGAGCGCAAGATCACGGCCTACCACGAGGGCGGCCACGCGCTTGTGGCGGCCGCGCTCCGCAACTCGGCCCCGGTCACCAAGATCACGATCCTCCCCCGCGGCCGCGCGCTCGGCTACACGATGGTGGTCCCGGAGAACGACAAGTACTCCGTGACGCGCAACGAGCTCCTCGACCAGCTCGCCTACGCGATGGGCGGCCGCGTCGCCGAGGAGATCGTGTTCCACGATCCGTCGACGGGCGCCTCGAACGACATCGAGAAGGCCACCTCGACGGCCCGCATGATGGTCACGCAATACGGCATGAGCGAGCGCGTCGGCGCGGTCAAGCTCGGGCAGGGCGGCGGCGAGCCGTTCCTCGGCCGTGACGCCGCGCACGAGCGCAACTACTCGGACCAGGTCGCGTACGTCGTGGACGAGGAGGTGCGCCGTCTCATGGACCAGGCGCACGATGAGGCCTACGCGATCCTCACCGACAACCGCGACGTCCTGGACCGCCTCGCGGCCTCGCTGCTCGAGCACGAGACCCTCAACCAGCGTGAGATCGCCGAGATCTTCACGGACATCCGTAAGCGCGACTTCCGCGAGGTGTGGCTCTCGAAGGAGTCGCGCCCGGTGCAGCACATCCCGCCCGTCGAGACGGAGAACGAGCGTCGCGAGCGCGAGCAGCACGAGGAGAAGTCCCGCCACGACCACGAGGCGACGGACGCCGAGCGCAAGGCCCAGGAGGAGGCGGCCGCGGCTCGTCGCAACCAGCCGCTCGACACGGCCCACCCGCACGTCCACGGCGGAGGCGAGCAGGACTTCTCCGGCGGTCCGCAGCCCCCGCACGATGGTCACACGGGCGGCACCGGCGCGGGCGCGTGAGGCGCCCCCGCTAGGATCATGCCGTGACCCACATTGACGACGACGATGTTGCCGCCGTGTCCGAACTCGATCCGAACATGGACCTTCTGCGGATCGAGGCGGCCGTTCGGGAGATTCTGATTGCGGTCGGGGAGGACCCCGACCGCAGCGGCCTCCGGGAGACCCCGAAGAGGGTGGCGCGCGCGTTCGCGGAGACGTTCGCGGGGCTTCACCAGACCCCGGAGGACGTTCTGGGCGTCACCTTCGACCTCGATCACGAGGAACTCGTGCTTGTGAAGGACATCCCGTTCTACTCAACGTGCGAGCATCACCTCGTCCCCTTCCACGGAGTCGCGCACGTCGGGTACATCCCTTCGCACGACGGGCGCGTCACCGGGCTCAGCAAGCTCGCCCGACTCGTGGACATCTATGCGCGCCGGCCCCAGGTCCAGGAGCGCCTGACAACCGACGTGGCGGAGGCGCTCGTGAAGCACCTCAAGCCGCGTGGAGTGATCGTCGTCGTCGAATGCGAACACATGTGCATGTCGATGCGAGGAGTCCGAAAGCCGGGCGCCAAGACGGTCACGAGTGCTGTACGCGGGCAGCTACACGATCCGGCGACCCGCGCCGAAGCCATGAGCCTCATTCTCGGAAGGTAACAGCCGCAATGGACACCCTCGCCGCAGCACCCGGGACCGGGCCCAACACATCGCCCCTCCCCGTTCTCCGCAAGCCTCGCCCGAGGGCGACCTTCGAAACCCTCCCGACGGACCGCGCCGTCGTCATGGGCATCCTCAACGTCACGCCGGATTCCTTCAGCGACGGCGGGCAACATACGACGGCGGATTCTGCTATCGCTGCTGGCCTCCGGATGTTCTACGGCGGCGCGGACATCATCGACGTGGGCGGCGAATCCACGCGCCCCGGCGCCGAGGACGTGCCCGAGGACGAGGAGCAGCGCCGCGTTCTCCCGGTCGTCGAAGCCCTCGTGAAGGCCGGGGCCGTGGTCTCGGTCGACACCCGTCACGCGGGCACGGCGGCGAAGGCCCTCGAGGCGGGCGCCCTCATCATCAACGACGTCTCGGGCCTCGAGGTCAGCCAGGACATGATCGATCTCGTGGCGGAGCGCGGCGCGTACTACGTGCTCATGCACAACCGCGGCAACTCCCGCACCATGGACTCCCTCACGAAGTACGGCAACGTCCTCGAGGACGTGCTCGCCGAGACCGTGGGCGTTCGCGATCGTCTCCGCGCCGCGGGGGTGGCCGACCACAAGATCATCGTCGACCCGGGCCTCGGCTTCGCGAAGACGGGCGAGCAGAACTGGGCCCTCGTGGCGGGCCTCGAGCGGTTCCTCGAGCTCGGCCATCGTGTGCTCGTGGGCGCGTCCCGCAAGCGCTTCCTGGGCGAACTTCTCACGTCCGCCGGCAAGGCCGCCCCGCCCGACCAGCGCGACGCGGCGACCGCCGCGATCACCGCGTTGACGGCGGCCAAGGGCGCGTGGGGCGTCCGCGTGCACGACGTCGCCTCGAACCTCGACGCCGTCAAGGTCGTCGCGCGGGCCAGGACCTGAGGTCGGGGCGAGTGGGCACCCGAGCCGACCTCATCACCCTCCGGGGCGTCACCGCCGTCGGACATCATGGGGTGCTCGACTTCGAGCGCCGCGAGGGGCAGCCCTTCGTCGTGGACGCCGTGCTGCACAGCGACTTTTCCACGGCCGCCGCCACCGACGACCTTGCGACGACGGCGAGCTACGCGGAAGTCGCAGAGCGCATCACGCAGCTTGTGTCGGGGGAGCCGGTGAATCTCATCGAGACGCTCGCGGTGCGTATCGCGGACACGATCCTCGCGGAGTTTCCCCCGATCAGCGCAGCCGAGGTCACGGTCCACAAGCCGAAGGCGCCCATCGAGGTGCCGTTCGGCGACGTTTCAGTGACAGTCTTCCGAGGAAGGTGAGATGAACCCAGGCCCTTCCGCAACGCCGTCGGAGTACACGCGCGCGGTGCTCGCCCTCGGCAGCAACTTGGGGGAGCGCGCGGAGACGCTCGCCGAGGCGGTCTCCGATCTCGTCGACCGCCCCGAGGTTCGTCTCGTCGACGTCTCGCCGGTCATCCAGACGAAGGCCGTGGGCGGCCCCGAGGGGCAGCCCGACTTCCTCAACATGGTCATGATTGTCGTCACGACCCTGGGCCCGTACGAGCTGCTCGCGCACTGCCAGGCCGTCGAGGCCAAGCACCATCGCACGCGTGAGGTGCGCTGGGGCCCGCGCACGCTCGATGTCGACGTCATCACCTACGGCAACCTCGTCCAGGACGATCCCGTGCTCACGCTCCCGCACCCCCGCGCCGCGGAGCGCGCATTCGTGCTGTTCCCGTGGCTGCTCATCGATCCGACGGCGGTGCTCGAGGGCCATCCGATCGTCGAGCTCCTCGAGGACTGCTCGGACGCCTCGGGCATCGAGGACTACGACATGCTGCTTGACGAGGGGCTCGCATGAAGCCGATTCGCCTGACGGCTCTGGGCCTCATCGGGATCCTGCTCGGCCTGCTCGGCTTCGGCGCGACCGAGATGTCGGACCGTGCGTCGGCGGTCACCCCCGTGCTCCCCTACAGTGCGCTGGGGAGCATGGCCGTCATCGCTGGGTTCACCCTCGTCCTCGGGATCCGCGTGCTCCGCTGGCGGAACAGCGAGAAGCGCACGCGCATGCTCGACCCCATCTTTGCGGCGCGGACCCTGGTCCTCGCGCACGCATGCGCGTATGCGGGGGCGGTGCTGCTCGGCTGGCACGCGGGTGTCATCGCGGACCAGATCCCTGTGTGGACCGTCCGCTCCACGAGCCCCGTGGTGCTTCAGGCGGTCGCGATGATGGGCGGCGGCGTGATCATGGTCGCGATCGGGCTGCTCGTCGAGCGCTTCTGCCGGATTCCTCCCGAGGACGGAGACGAGGGCGAGAACGGCCGCCGCAAGCGCGGTCCCAGCCGAACGGGCGACGCCGAGGGCGGCTATGCGTAGAACGTCGCTCAGCCGGGGGAGCGTCGCGTGACGCGCCCGGGCCGCCTTGGCGTGGGCGTCATCGGTGCGGGGAAGGTGGGCGCCGTCCTCGGTGCGGCCTTGCGCGCGGCCGAGCACGCCGTCGTCGGTGTTTCCGCCGTTTCTGAGGCGAGCCGGGAGCGCGCGGAGACCCTCCTGCCCGGGGTGCCGATCCTCGAGATCCCGGACATCCTCGAGCGCTCGGAGCTCGTGCTGCTCGCCGTGCCGGACGACGCCCTGGGGCCGCTCGTCGAGGGCCTCGCGAAGCTCGGCGCGTGGCAGCCTGGCCAGCTCGTCGCCCACACGTCCGGGCGGCACGGCGTCGGGATCCTTGCCCCCGTCCGCGCGGCCGGCGCGATCCCGCTCGCGATTCACCCCGCCATGACGTTCTCGGGCATGAGCCTGGACCTCGGGCGGATCATGGACTGCCGCTTCGGGGTCACCGCCGATCCCGCGATGCTGCCCATCGCGCAGGCGCTCGTGGTCGAGATGGGCGCCGAACCCGTGGTCATCGCCGAGGGCGACCGCGTGGCGTATCACGCCGCGCTCGCGCACGGCTCGAATCACCTCGTGACGATCGCCGCGCAGGCCGCCGAGATCCTCGCACGCATCGGGGTCGAGGAACCGGACCGTCTCTTGGGCCCGCTGCTCCGTGCATCGCTCGACAACGCGCTCGCCGCGGGGGAGTCGGCGCTCACGGGGCCCGTGGCGCGGGGCGACGTGGGCACCGTGACGGCTCACGTGGAGGCCCTCGCCGAGCTCGC
>NZ_JBKZWT010000173.1:0-7628 GCF_047759905.1 Sinomonas sp. G460-2
CGAGCACCCAGCGCTGGAACTCGGCGCGGCTCAGCTTGCCCCGCTCGGTGACCGGCAGCTCGGCCAGCTCAACGTATTGGAGTGGCCGCTTAGCCGGCGCGAGCCGCCCCTCGAGGCCCGCGCGGAGTTGGAGCTGGCACAGCCCCGCGTGCGATGGCACCACGCCAGCGACGACGCGCTGGCCCCGGATGTCGTCGGGAACCCCAGCGACGACGACCTCCGCGACCCCGGGAAGCATCGCGAGCGCCGCCTCGACCTCGTGGGGGTACACGTTTTGCCCGCCCGTATTGATCATGTCCTGCGTGCGTCCGAGGACGTGGAGCTGCCCGTCCTCGACGAAGCCCTGGTCCCGCACGGTGCACCACTCTCCGAGCCGGGTGAACGCCTGGCCGTCGTCGCCCCACACGTAGCCCTCGCTGACCAGGGTGCTGCGCACGCTGATGTTGCCGGTCTGGCCGTCGGGGAGAGGCGAGCCGCCGTCGTCCAGGATCGCGACGTCCACGCCGGGGAACGGGCGCCCGACGGCGGTCCCCACCGCGGCGGATTCCGCGCCGGGGCGGTGCGCGGTCGCGGCGACGAAGCTGAGTTCCGAGGCTCCGTAGTACTCCCACACGACCGCATGCGGCGCCCAGCGCCGCGCGGCCTCGAGAGTGCGCCGATCGAGCTTCTGCCCCGAACACACGATCGCCGTGATCCCGCTCGCGTCGACGTCCCCGGCGAGCCCCCGCTCCGCGAGGACGCGCAGCATCGTCGGCACGAGCACTAGGCGCGTGATGCCCCGCTGGCGGATCTCGGCGTGAGCGTCCGCGACGTCGAAATGCGCGAGTGTGTGGAACGAGGCACCCGCGTACAGGCACTCCGAGAGCGTGTACAGGTTGAGGCTCGCCGAGAGCGGTCCCGGCGCAAGGACGCGATCCGCGCTCGAGAGGCCGAAGAGCGCGACGGACGCCTCGAACGAGCGCCGCCACGATGCGCGCGTTCGCGAGAAGGCCTTCGGCATTGACGTGGTGCCGGACGTGAGGCCCACGAGGAAACTCGAGGCCGGGTCGCCGTCGGTCAGCCCGACCGGCCCGGCCGACCCGCCGGCCCAGCGGCGCCCGAGGAGCCCCCGGACCTCCGACGACAACTCGGCCGGCCACAGCGGGTCGAGCACGGCGCATTCCCGCTCCCCCGCGACCCCGGCCGCCCAGCGGACCGCGAAGTCCACGCCGTTTGGCTCCTGCAGTACGCGAACGTCCGCACCGGAGGCCACGAGCCGTCCGGCCTCGGCGGCCAGCTCGGCCCACGAGGCGTGCGCCGTCCCGCAGACGACGGCGGGCTCGTGGGGCTTCTCCGCGGCCCACGCCGAGAGCCGGTTCAGGAAGGGCATCTTCCGAGTTTATGCGGCGGACCCGCGCCGGCGGCCGCGCGGGGGCCACGATGACGGTACTTGTCGCTGTCGGTGTACTCGGGTGCGCCGGTCCCCCACTGAGGCCGAGGAAAGTCGAGTACAGCTAGGTGTGGCGGGACCTGAACCGCCACAGGCAAGCTGGAACCTCGGGGACACTCGACGTTCGGGGAGGAACGATGGGCAGCAGCGCCGCTGGGTCACCACTTGAGGGCTTCCCGGGAGCCCTTGTCTTCTTGGGTGGGCTCGTGCTCTGGTGGGCGGTGATCGCGGTCGCCGTCGCCGGCGTCGCGCTCACCCTCGGCTGCATCTGGTCATACCGACGCCTGAAAAAGCGGCTCACACCCGACCAGCCAGGGGCGGACGACCTTGACGGGCTCGTCGCCAACCAGGCCCTGGGAATCCTCGTGGAAGCGTTGAACGGCCCGTGGCTCTGCAAGGCGACCAAGAAGAATCTCCTGCACCTCATGCTCAGGCACCGGGGCCACCCGGAACGGGCCCTGTTGGAACACCTCCAACAGCTCCGGGCGGGGGCTACGGAACGCTCCCGCTGACCCTCTCGGCGGGGCATTGTCCCCTCCGTCCGGCCCCGCATACGCGAACGACGGCGGCCGGTGACTTCCGCGGGGAAGGTCACCGGCCGCCGTCGTTCGCTGGGCGCCAGGCACTCGGCGAGGGGCCAGTCCTCAGATGTTGAAGCCGAGGGCGCGCATCTGGTCGCGGCCGTCCTCGGTGATCCGCTCGGGACCCCATGGCGGCATCCACACCCAGTTGAGGCGCCACTCGTCCACGACGCCGTCGAGGGCCGTGCCGACCTGCTCCTCGAGGATGTCCGTGAGCGGGCACGCGGCGGTGGTGAGCGTCATGCTGATGAGCAGCGTGCCGTCCTCGCCGTACTCGAGCCCGTAGACCAGTCCCAGATCCACGACGTTCACGCCGAGCTCCGGGTCGATCACGTCCTTGAGCCGCTCCTCGACGTCCTCGATCGCGGTCGGGGCCGGCTCGAGCCCGGCCGCAGGCTGGGAATCAGTCACAGTCTCTCCTTGGGGTTCAGGCCTGCACCGCGGAGCCGGCGCCGGCGAGGAATCGGTCGTAGCCCTCTTCCTCGAGGCGGTCGGCGAGCTCCGGGCCGCCCTGCTCGGCGATCTTGCCGTCCACGAAGACGTGGACGAACTCCGGCTTGATGTAGCGCAGGATCCGCGTGTAGTGGGTGATGAGCAGCGTGCCCATGTTGCCGTCCGCGTGGGCGCGGTTGACGCCCTCGGAGACCACCTTCAGGGCGTCGACGTCGAGACCCGAATCGGTCTCGTCGAGCACGGCGAACTTGGGCTTGAAGAGCTCGAGCTGGAGGATCTCGACGCGCTTCTTCTCGCCCCCGGAGAAGCCCTCGTTGACGTTGCGCTGGGCGAAGTCGGCGTCGATGCGCAGCTGGGCCATCGCCTCCTTGACGTCCTTGGTCCACGTGCGGATCGCGGGCGCCTTGCCGTCGATCGCGGTCTTCGCGGTGCGCAGGAAGTTGGTCATGGTCACGCCCGGGACCTCGACGGGGTACTGCATCGCGAGGAACAGGCCCGCCCGCGCGCGCTCGTCCACGCTCATCGCGAGGACGTCCTCACCGTCAAGCGTGATGGAGCCCGAGGTGACGGTGTAACGCGGGTGGCCCGCGATCGTCGAGGCGAGCGTGGACTTGCCCGAGCCGTTCGGGCCCATGATCGCGTGCGTCTCGCCCGTCTTGACGGTGAGCGTCACGCCTTTGAGGATCTCCTTGACGCCCTGCTCGGTCTCGATCGAGACGTGCAGGTCCTTGATCTCCAGAGTCGACATGTGTGTTCTCCTTGTGCCCGGCGCCGCCGGGTTCAGTGCTGAGGGTACCGGCGCCGCCGGGACCAATCCTTGGGGGTCAGTTTTCTCCGGCTTCGAGCTCGCGCTCGACCGCCTCGACGAGGTGCTCTTCGAGGGAGGGAACGCCGATCTTCTGGATGATCTCGTTCAGGAAGCCGCGCACCACGAGGCGGCGGGCCACGTCTTCAGGAATGCCGCGGGCCATGAGGTAGAACAGGTGCTCGTCGTCGAAGCGGCCAGTCGCGCTCGCGTGGCCGGCGCCCGCGATGAGGCCCGTCTCGATCTCGAGGTTCGGCACGGAGTCCGCGCGGCAGCCATCCGTGAGGACCAGGTTCTGGTTCTTCTCGTAGCTGTCCGTGCCCTCCGCCTGCTTCTGGATGAGCACGTCACCGACCCACACCGTGTGGGCGTCCTTCCCCTGCAGCGCGCCCTTGTAGAGGACGTTGGAGATGCAGTTGGGCTGGGCATGGTCCACGAACGTTCGGTGCTCGAGGTGCTGCCCCGCGTCCGCGAAGTACAGGCCGAACACCTGCGCCTCGCCGCCGGGCTGGGCGAAGCGGACCGTCGGGGTGAGGCGCACGAGCGAGCCGCCGAGGCTCACGGCGACGTGCTTGATCTTCGCCTCGCGGCCCACCTTGACCTGCTGCGACGAGACGTGGATCGAATCGTCGCTCCACTCCTGGAGCGTCACGATCGTCAGGTCGGCGCGGTCGCCGACCACGATCTCGACGTTCTCCGACACGATCGCCTGGCCCTCGTGGTTGAGGACGACGACGGCGCGCGCGTTTTCCTCGGCCACGATCACCACATGCTGGGCGGACGCCGCGAGGCCCGCGCCGGTGAGGGTCACGAGGACGCGATCCTCGAGCTCGGCCCCGGCCGGGATGGTCACGACGGTCGCATCGGCGAAATGCGCCCATGCGTTCGCGGAGACACGGTCCTCGGGAATGCCCGCCGACCCGACGCGGGAGTCGTCGCGGCCAACCGTCTCAACGCGGACCGACGCGGGCGCCTCGACCGCGACCGCGGGGGCGGCGCCGTCGAGCGCGTCCTTGTGAAGCCCGCCGAGGCGACGCAGCGGCGTGAAGCGCCACTCCTCCTCTGTGCCCTTGAGCTCTGGGAAGTCGGCGAGCTGGTAGGACGTCAGGCGGCCGGCGCGCGAGCTGTCCGGGATCCCGTAGCCCCCGCCGTGGGAGTGGCTCTTGGCCGCGGCCCCGCCGAGCGGGCCCGTGACGACGGGCGTCGGCGAAAGGCTCTCGCCTTCCTCGGTGAAGCCGGCGATCGACGGCGCGCCGATGCGGGCTGTCTCCTTCGTAGCCTCTTCAGTTGTTCCAGTCATCAACCGACGGACCCTTCCATCTGCAGTTCAATGAGGCGGTTCAGCTCGAGGGCGTACTCCATGGGCAGTTCGCGCGCGATCGGCTCGATGAAGCCGCGCACGATCATGGCCATGGCCTCGTCCTCGGGGAGGCCGCGGGACATGAGGTAGAAGAGCTGCTCCTCGCTCACGCGCGAGACGGTGGCCTCGTGGCCGAGCACCACATCGTCCTCACGGATGTCGATGTAGGGGTAGGTGTCCGAACGGGACATCGTGTCGACGAGGAGTGCGTCGCAGCGAACCGTGTTCGCGGAGTGCTTCGCGCCCTCGCGAACCTGGACGAGTCCGCGGTAGGCCGCGCGGCCGCCGCCGCGGGCCACGGACTTGGACACGATCGAGGACTTCGTGTTGGGCGCGATGTGCACCATCTTCGAGCCCGTGTCCTGATGCTGGCCCTCGCCCGCGAACGCGATCGAGAGCGTCTCGCCCTTCGCGTGCTCGCCGACGAGGTACACCGCCGGGTACTTCATGGTGACCTTGGAGCCGATGTTGCCGTCGATCCACTCCATCGTGGCGCCCTCGTGGCAGATGGCGCGCTTCGTGACGAGGTTGTAGACGTTGGTCGACCAGTTCTGGATCGTCGTGTAGCGGACGCGGGCGCCCTTCTTGACGATGATCTCGACGACCGCCGAGTGCAGCGAGTCCGACGTGTAGATCGGGGCCGTGCAGCCCTCGATGTAGTGCACGTAGGAATCCTCGTCGGCGATGATGAGCGTCCGCTCGAACTGGCCCATGTTCTCCGTGTTGATGCGGAAGTAGGCCTGGAGCGGGATCTCGACGTGCACGCCCTTCGGGACGTAGACGAACGAGCCGCCAGACCACACAGCCGTGTTGAGCGACGCGAACTTGTTGTCGCCCACCGGGATCACGGTGCCGAAGTATTCCTGGAAGAACTCCGGGTGCTCCTTGAGCGCCGTGTCGGTGTCGAGGAAGATCACGCCCTGCTTCTCGAGATCCTCGCGGATCTGGTGGTACACGACCTCGGACTCGTACTGGGCCGCGACGCCGGCCACGAGGCGGCTGCGCTCGGCCTCCGGGATGCCCAGCTTCTCGTACGTGTTGCGGATGTCATCGGGGAGGTCCTCCCACGACGCCGCCTGCTTCTCCGTGGAGCGCACGAAGTACTTGATGTTGTCGAAGTCGATGCCGGAGAGGTCGGCGCCCCAGAGCGGCATGGGCTTGCGGTCGAAGTACTTGAGGCCCTTGAGGCGCAGGTCGAGCATCCACTCAGGCTCGGCCTTCTTCTGGGAAATGTCGCGGACCACGTCCTCGTTGAGGCCACGGCGAGCGTTGGCGCCGGCGGTGTCCGAGTCGGCCCAGCCGTACTCGTACGTGCCGATTCCGTGGAGCTCGGGGTTCTTCTCCAGAATCTCCGAGATGACCGTGGACTCGACGTCCACGGCATGCTTCTCGGCCAATTGATCCGTCATCACGGCCTCTCTTGGTGGTGGGTTGCGGACTCCGGGGCGGCCGTCCGGTGGACGCCGCGGCCGGTGGGAATGTGAGTCGTGCACACGTGGCCGCCGCTTGCCAAGGTCGACAGGCGGCGCACGTCGACGCCGAGGAGGCGCGAGAAGACGGCCGTCTCGGTGTCGCAGAATACGGGGAACTCGGCGGCGAGCTGCTGCACCGGGCAGTGCCCCTGGCACAGCTGGACGCTCGCGAGGTGGGCCGGCAGCGGGACCCGGCTCGTGACATCGGCGGACGAGGCGACGAAACCGTCGTTCGTGAGTGCCTCGGCCAGCGCGCGCGAGCGAGCCGCGACGTCGTCGCCCGCCGCGTCGACGATAGGTTGGTAGCGATGTTCCATGGCGGCGAAGCGCTCCTCGGCGAAGTCCTCGACGGCGCCCGGCCCCGCCACCTCGGCGAGGCGGTGCAAGGCCGTGCGGGCGATGTCGAGATAGTCGTCGCCGATGGTGGACTGACCGCGAGAGGTCAGGACGTACCGGCGGGCCGGACGGCCGGCCCCGGTGCCCGAGGTAGCGATGCGCTTGACCTCGACGACGCCACTGCGGGTGAGGGCGTCGAGGTGGCGGCGCACGGCGGCCGGCGTGACGCTCAGCATTTCGCCGAGCTCGGCCGCGCTCACCGGGCCATGCTCGAGGACGGCGCTGAGGACGCGATCACGCGTGCGATCCTCGGCGTCGACAGGCACGGCGCGCCCGCGCGACTGTTGGTTGGCCACGGAATACACAAAACAATCATTGCCTAATATGCCCAGCACCTCCAGTAAGGCGGGGCTTAGTTGGCTGACTGATGCGTCACATAACGTCCCGGCGGGATAGCGACGAGCGCACTACTACCTTGCGTAGAATGAATGGGTGCTCAGAACCGGTACCCCCTGCCTAGAGATCGAGGGATTGATCCACGACGTCGGGCCGATCGCCGCTGAGGGGGGCCGGATGAAGCGGGTGCTCGCCGGCGTCGACCTCTCTGCCCACGCCGGTCAGGTGACGGTCCTCCTTGGCGTCAACGGCGCGGGCAAGACGACGACTCTCGAGTGCGCACAGGGCCTTCGTCGCCGCACCGGCGGCACGATCCGCCTCCTCGGCGAGGATCCGCAGAACGCGAGTGCGGACCTCCGGGCCCGGGTGGGCGTCATGCTCCAGGACGGCGGGCTCCCGCCGTCGTCGAGGCCCCTTCCGCTGCTCCACCACGTCGCCGGCATGTACCGCAATCCCCTCCCGGTCGGCGAGCTCGCAGAGCGCCTGGGCCTGCACGAGTTCTCGGGGACCACGATCCGCCGGCTCTCCGGCGGGCAGAAGCAGCGCGTGGCCCTCGCCGCCGCGCTCGTGGGGCGCCCGGACGTCGTCTTCCTCGACGAGCCGAGCGCGGGCCTCGACCCGCAGTCCCGCCAGGTGGTGTTCGACCTCATCACCGAGCTCCGCGGCCAGGGCCTCGGCATTATTCTCACGACCCATCTTCTGGACGACGCCGAGCGGCTCGCCGATTGGGTCGCGATCTTGGACCGCGGGCGCATCGTTGCGGAAGGCACGGTGGCCGAGCTCCTGGGCACGGCAA
>NZ_JBKZWT010000174.1:0-7612 GCF_047759905.1 Sinomonas sp. G460-2
CGCGACACCCGCGCGTGACCCTTGCTGGCGCGCGCGTCAGCAAGGGAAACCGTAGGTGGTCGGACGACGGCGGTAGGTTGGCGCCGTCGTCGTGCGCGCGGTGGTCTGGCGGGGCGGGGCCGGGGTTGTGAGGCGGACGACGGCGGTAGTTTGGCAGCGTCGTCGCGCGCGCGGTGGTCTGGCGGGGCGGGGCAGGGGTTGTGAGGCGGACGACGGCGGTAGTTTGGCAGCGTCGTCGCGCGCCGTGGTCTGGCGGGGCGGGACTCCCGTCGGGAGGTTGGACGACGGCGGCGGGCGAGCGCCGTCGTCGTCCATGCGGCAGACGAACGACGGCGGTCGGGTACGCCGCGCCGACGATGGGCGGCTAGGGGATCGTGGCCTGTGGCGCGTGGGGTTCGGCCTCTTGAGCGATTGCGGCCGTCACCGAGTTCGCGATGCTCGTGTCATTCCGGGAGATCACGAAATGCACCACCGCGGCGATGATTGCCCCGATAAACCACGAGAAGGCGGAGATCGCGCCGAAGAGGGGAACGAGAGCGAAAATCACCGCCGGGACCGCCGAGACGACGAAGGAGAGGACAGCTTTCGGATTCCACCCCCGCGTATAGGTGTAATAGCCCTGTTCCCGGAAGAGGTCCGTCACGACAACGTGCTGCCTGCGGAGAACGTAGTAATCCGTCATGATGATGCCGAACAGGGGACCCAGCAGGGCACCGAGTCCGCCGAGGAACTGATTGATGACAACCGGGCTGTTGAACAGGTTCCACGGAGTGATCACGAGAGCGACCACCGCGGCGATCAATCCACCCCGCCGGAAGTCGATCTTCGCGGGCCAGACATTGGCGAGATCGTAGGCCGGCGAGACGAAGTTCGCCACGACATTGATCCCGAGAGTTGCGACGGCGAACGTCACGGCGCCAAGCAGAAGAGCCCAGATGCTGTTGATTCGGCCCACGATGTCGACCGGATCGTAGATGTGCTCTCCGTACACCTTGAATGTCCCTGCGGTCACCACTACCGATACCAGCGAGAACGCCATGAAATTAACCGGCAGTCCCCACAGATTCGCGGTCCACACCGATTTACGGGATGGGGCGAAACGGGAGAAGTCGCAGAAGTTGAGGAGCAGCGTCGAGAAATACGTCACCGTGAGGGCGACGGCCGCGAAGAACGCCTGCATGACTCCCCACTGAGCCGTTCCGCCCGGAAGATCGAGGGAGACGTTCCAGCCCGCATTGATCAGGATGTAGGCCACGAGCATTCCCATGACCACCCACACCGCCGGGCCAGCCCAATCCTGGAATCTCCGGATGGTGTCCATGCCGTTTCGAAGAAGCATGAGCTGAAGCGCCCACACGACCAGGAACGCGAGCCACCCGAGCGTCGATTCGCCCAGAAAATTGTTCCCCGTCAAATCCTTCAGGCTCGGCCATATCTGCACGACGATCACGATGACGGCGCGCGAGGCCAGCCACGTCTGAATTCCGTACCACGCAATCGCGACCAGCGCGCGGATGAGGGCGGGAAGATTCGCGCCGAATGTGCCGAACGAAAGCCGCGCAAGGACGGGATAGGGGACGCCCAATTTCTGCCCTGCGTAGCCGGACAGGTTCATGAGCAGGAAGACAATGATGATTCCGAGAACCAGGGCGAGGAACACTTGCCAGGCGCCGAGGCCGAGCGCAAAGAGCCCCGCGGCAAACGTGTAACCACCGAGCGAGTGGATATCCGACATCCACATCGCGAACAGCGAATAAAAGCCCCACCGTCGGTGCTCGGCGGGGGCAAGGTCGTCATTGTGCAGACGTGGGCTGACGCCTGTGGGGATTGGCTGAGGCATGATGAACACCCTCTTCCCAGGGCCATCGATGATGGCGCTACACCACCGTTGTAGGGCCGTGAATCCGACCGGTCAAGGTGCCAGCGCCCCGTCGGCGGAGCGGCGCCCCAAATGCCCACCGCCCCCGCGGCTATTCGGGCAGCTGCCCCGCGAGTCCCTCGATCACCGGCTGCCGCCCGAGCTCGACGTGAGCAGCCGCGAGAGACTCGGCGAGCTGCGGCCGCCCCGCGAGGATCGCCTCTCGAATCTCGTCGTGCTCGATCGCGTTGAGCTCCATGGGACGGCTCACGCCGAGCCCGAAGATCCAGCGGAGCATGCCCTGCAGCGGGCGCAGCGACCGGGCGAGCAGGCGATGGCCCGAAACGTTGACGATCTCGGCGTGGAACTCGGTGTTCAGATCGGACGCGCGCTCGATGTCGCCGGCCTCTGTGGCCTCCTGGACGAGTCGGAGCAGCTCGGTGAGGCGGCCGCCGTCGGCCCCTGCCGCCACGCGCTCGGCGGCGCGCTTCGCGGCGAAGGATTCGAGGAGCACGCGGAGGTCGAACAGCTCCTCGACATCGGTGAGCGTGAGCCGACGGACCACCGCGCCCCGGCGCGGCGCCGTGACGATGAAGCCGTCCTGCTCGAGCCGGTGGAGGGCCTCGCGGACGGGGATGCGGGAGACGCTGTGCTGCTCGGAGAGCTCGCGCTCGCGCAGCCGCTGGCCCGGCGCGAGGCGGCCGGCGACGATATCCTCGAGCACGAGTTGGTACACATGGCTCGCGAGCGCCTCGTCAGGGGCGGCCTCAAACGGGGATTCCATGGGGAGAGGATACCGTCCGCGGCCTGGGCTGGTATACAAGCGCGGAGTTGATGCGGCGCGGCGTCGCACCAGGGGAGGCTCACCGCAGCGGACGACGGCGGCGCTCGCCTCTGCCCGGCGTCGCACACCGGTGAGGCTCACCGCAGCGGACGACGGCGGCGCTCGCCTCCGCGCGGCGTCGTCCGCTCGTGTCTGTGAAGAGGAGCGGCGTCACTCAGGCGGGCCCGGCGTCAGCCCGGCGGGGGAGCGGTGGTGTGCCGGACTACGAGCCGCGGTGGGACGAGGACGTGTTCGGATTGGGTGCGGCCCTCGATGCGGGAGACGAGGAGCTCGGCGGCCTGCCGCCCCATCGCGACGCCGGACTGGTCGACCGTGGTGAGGCCGATCGGGGGGAGAGCGGCGGCCGGGATGTCGTCGTAGCCCACGATCGAGATGTCCTCGGGGACGCGGAGGCCGGCCTCGAGGAGGACGGTGAACGCGCCGAGGGCCGCGACGTCCGCGCCGCCGTGGAGTGCCGTGGGCTTCTCGGTGCGGGCCGCGATCATCCGCCCGGCCAGGAGGCCGCCTTCGGTGCCCCAACGTCCGGGGATGTGGTCGATCCAGCGTTCGAGCCCGTGCTTGGTCATCGCGAGGTCGTAGCCCCGCGCGCGCACCGATTGGGGCATGCTCGGCTCGTCGTGCGGCTCGTGGTGGCCCAGGAACGAGATCCGCTCATGGCCGAGCGAGACGAGGTGGTCCACGATGATGGCGCTGCCCGCGATGTCGTCGCTCGCCACGGTGTCGAAGTGCGCCGTGTCGAGGTACGCCGCAGGCCCGTGGCGGCCGATCACGGAGACGGGAATCGAGCGGGCGAGCCGCTCGAGTTCCTCGTCGGGGCCGAACGGCGCGATGAGGACGAGCCCGTCCATGCGGCGATCCACCATGGCCTCGATGAGCCGCCGCTGGGCGTCGAGGCCTTGCCGCGCCTGGCCGATGAGCACCTGGTAGCCACGCTCCTCGGCCACGTCGCGGATGCCCTCGACGAGCACCGAGAAGAACGTGTTCGAGAGGTCCACGAGGAAGACGCCGAGCGTGTAGCTGCTGCCGCGCATGCCGCGGGCGAGGGCCAGCGGACGGTAGTCGAGGGCCGCCATCGAGGCTTCGACGCGCTGCTTCATCGCGGGGCTCACGCCGTAGGCGTCGCGGAGGACCTTCGAGACCGCGGCCGTCGAGACACCGGCATGGCGTGCGACGTCGCGGATGGTCGCCCGGCGTGCGCTGCCCTCCATTCGCCCTCCTCGCACCTTCGTCTGGTCTGATCCCCGCGTCCGTCTGATCGGCATCCCCGCGTCACAGGAGTGCCACCAAGAGGGCCGCCGAAGCGTCACGGAAAAGCGGGTAAGCGCTCTCTCGGCGCGAGTTTCATCGTAGCCCTTGCGCGGCCCTGTGACGGGGATTACAGTGGTCGCGTAGAACGGTCTACGTAGAACAGTCTACAGCGATTCTGCGCGGCCCGATCTACTGGCCAAACTCCCGCCGTCACCCCCTGTGGGTGGCGGCGGCACCGAGAACTTGAAACGTTCCACAACTCAGATTCCACCCCCAACTCAGGAGATACGGATGGCAATCAAGGTGACCCGGCGCTGGGCGCCACTGGCCGTGGGCGTCGCTGCCCTCGGCCTCGCGCTCACGGGCTGCTCGGGCGTCGGCGCAGGGGCCGGCAGCGGCACGACGATCACGTTCCTTGTGAACAACAGCGACACCGCAGTCGCGGCGGCCCAGGAGCTCGCGAAGGAGTTCACGGCTGCGAACCCGGACATCCAGGTCGACGTACAGACGCGCCCGCAGGGCTCGGACGGCGACAACACCATCAAGACGAAGCTCGCCACGGGCGACATGGCCGACGTGTTCGAGTACAACTCGGGATCCCTGTTCCAGCAGATCAATCCGGAGCAGAACCTCGTCGCGGTGACGGACCAGTCCTACATGTCGGACGTCTCCGACTCGTTCAAGCCGGTCGTCACCGCGAACAAGCAGGTCTACGCCGTGCCGTTCGGGGGCGGCAACTCGGGTGCGGTGCTCTACAACAAGAAGGTCTACGCCAAACTGGGCCTCTCCGTGCCGAAGACGTGGGCCGAGTTCATCTCGAACAGCCAGAAGATCAAGGCCGCCGGGATTGCGCCCATCATCCAGACGTACAAGGACACGTGGACGTCGCAGCTGTTCGTCCTGGGCGACTTCGCGAACGTGGCCAAGGCCGAGCCGAACTTCGCCGCCGACTACACCGCGAACAAGGCCAAGTACGCGAGCGATCCCGCCGCGATCAAGGGCTTCCAGCATCAGGAGCAGGCGGCGAAGGCCGGCCTGTTCAACAAGGACTTCGCCTCGGCGACGTACCAGCAGGGCCTGGACATGCTCGCGAACGGCGACGGCGCCCAGTACCCGATCCTGACCTCGGCCCTCGCCGGCATCAAGGCGAGCAACCCGGACCAGATCAACGACATCGGCATGTTCCCGCTGCCCGGCGACGACGCGTCGAAGAACGCGCTCACCGTCTGGTTCCCGTCCGGCGTCTACATCCCGAAGTCGTCCAAGCACGTCGCAGAGGCGGAGAAGTTCCAGGCGTTCATCGCGAGCAAGCAAGGCTGCGACGCCCAGACCAAGGGCTCGGCTCCGTCCGGCCCCTACCTCGTGAAGGACTGCACGCTCCCGAGCAGCGCTCCGGCGGCCGTGCAGGACATGCTCCCGTTCTTCAACGACCCGTCGAAGAACAGCCCGGCGCTCGAGTTCCTCTCCCCGGTCAAGGGCCCCTCGCTCGAGCAGATCACCGTCGAGGTCGGAACGCAGCAGGCCACCGCCCAGAAGGGCGCCTCCCTCTACGACGAGGACGTCAAGAAGCAGGCCCAGCAGCTGAACCTGCCCGGCTGGAACTGATCGGAACCACCCAGGGTCCGGGGCGGCCCCGCGCCGCCCCGGACCCGCCAGGAGACACCATGACCGTGAACCAGACCGCGCCCGCCGTGACGCGCCCGCGCCGAGGCGAGGCATCGCCGTCGGCCGTCCCGAAGCCCGCGAGGAAGCGGAAGAAGAGCCCGTACCCGTACTGGTTCTACCTGCCGGCCGTCGTGATCTACGCGACGCTGTTCCTGCTCCCCACGTTCGCCTCGTTCTTCTTCAGCCTCACGCGCTGGACCATCTTCAACGCGACCTTCATCGGCGTGGGCAACTTCGTCCAGTTCTTCCAGGAGCCCGCGCTCGTGACGGGCCTCAGGAACACGCTCGTCTACGCCGTGATGACCTCGGGACTCAAGGTCGTGCTCGGGATGCTGTTCGGGGTCCTGCTGACCTCGAAGATCATCGCCCGCGGCTTCCTCCGCTCGGTGCTGTTCTTCCCCGTCCTGCTGAGCAGCATCGGCGTGGGCATCATGTTCAGCGTCTTCATGAATCCCGACAAGGGCCTCATCAACCAGGTCCTCGCGGCCGTCGGCATCCAGGGCCCCGCGTGGCTCGCGGACCCGACCTGGGCCATCTACTCCGTGGGCCTCGTGGACGTGTGGAAGGGCGTGGGCCTGGCCACCGTGATCTACATCGCCGGGATCGTCTCGATCCCCGCCGAGTACTACGAGGCCGCCGAGATGGACGGCGCCAGCCCGGCCAAGCGGTTCTGGAACATCACCGTCCCGCTCGCCCGGCCCGCCACGGCCACCGTCATCATCCTCTCGCTCATCGGCGGCCTGCGCTCGTTCGACCTCATCTGGGCCATGACCCAGGGCGGACCCGGCTTCGCCTCCGACGTCATCGCCTCGGTGATCTACAAGCAGTACCAGGCCGGCTTCTACGGCCTCTCCACCGCGGGCAACGTGGTGCTCTTCGTCATCATCACCGCGATCGTCCTGCCCCTGTCCATCTTCCTGAACCGCAAGGAGGTCGAGCAGTGAAGGCCCTCAAGCGCTACGGCGGGGGAGCGCTCGCCATCGTCATCGCCACGGCCCTGTTCGTCGTGCCGCTCGTCTTCATGGTCCTCATCGCCGTCAAGGACCGCCGCCAGGCGGCCAAGCTCGACTGGTCCTGGCCCACCGACTTCTCCTTCGTGCAGAACTTCGAGCAGGTCGTCTCTGCGCGGAACTTCATGCTCGTTACCGCGTTCATCAACAGCACGATCCTGACCGTGGCCAGCGTCGCGGTCCTCGTGGTGCTCGCCGCGATGGTCGCGTGGGTGCTCCAGCGGCGCCGCAGCCGCTGGAACGGCGTGGCGAACTTCCTCATCCTCTCGGGGCTCATCATCCCGCCCGCCGTCGTCCCCACGATCTGGGTGCTCCAGGGCCTGGGCCTGTTCAAGACGCTCCCGGGCCTGATCCTCGTCGAGGTCGCGTTCGGGCTCTCGTTCTGCGTCATGATCTTCCGCGCCTTCATCGCCTCGATCCCGCGCGAGCTCGACGAGGCCGCCGTGATCGACGGCTGCGGCCCCGTCCGGCTCTTCTTCCGGGTGGTGTTCCCGCTCCTGCGCTCGGTCATCGTGACCGTGATCGTGGTCCAGTCCGTCGCCATCTTCAACGACTTCCAGAACCCGCTCTACTTCCTCCCCGGCGACAGGAACGCGACCGTCCAGCTCACCCTGTTCAACTTCCAGAGCCAGTTCACCACGAGCTACAACCTACTCTTCATGGACATCCTGCTCGTCACGATCCCCCCGCTCGTCATGTACCTGTTCTTCAACCGCCAGATCGTCGCCGGCATGACCGCCGGCGCCGTCAAGGGCTGAACGAGGAGTCCCGTGCCTTCGCAATCCATCAGCATTCAACCCGTCACGTTCGAGCACCTCCCCGGCGCACTCGGCATCGGCACCGCGACCCCGCGGCTCTCGTGGAAGACCACCGCCGGGCCCGGCTGGGCGCAGACGGGGTATCAGCTCGCCGCGGTCCGCGGTGGGGTGGAGACGCTCGGCGAGTGGACGCCGTCGTCCGAATCCGTGCTGGTCGCGTGGCCGTTCG
>NZ_JBKZWT010000175.1:0-7586 GCF_047759905.1 Sinomonas sp. G460-2
CCCCGCTCCGGCCGGCGGGCTGCAGACATGCCCGCTGACGGCGCATCTGGCGATCACTCGACCGGTGAGCACACGTCCGGCGACCACGGCACGAAGGAGCAGGACGCATGAGCGAGCAGACGGAATCCCCCGGCGCGGCCGGAACGGCCACCCAGGACGGCGAGGCGGTAGTCACCGTCACGAAGCTCGTGGCCGGCTATCTCCCCGGCGTCAACATCCTCAATGGCTGCAGCATCGAGGCACGCAAGGGCGAGCTCATCGGCATCATCGGCCCCAACGGCGCCGGCAAGTCCACGCTGCTCAAGGCCATGTTCGGCCTCGTCAAGGTCCACTCGGGCTCGGTCCTCGTGCACGGGCAGGACCTCACGGGCCTCAAGGCCAACAAGCTCGTGAGCCGCGGCATCGGCTTCGTGCCGCAGACGAACAATGTCTTCACGACCCTCACGATCGAAGAGAACATGCAGATGGGCCTCTTCCAGCGGCCCAAGGTGTTCAAGGAGCGGTGGGACTTCGTGACGGACCTGTTCCCCGAGCTCGGCAAGCGCCGCACCCAGCGGGCAGGCTCGCTCTCGGGCGGCGAGCGGCAGATGGTCGCGATGGGCCGCGCGCTCATGATGAACCCGGCCGTGCTCCTGCTCGACGAGCCCTCCGCGGGCCTCTCCCCCGTCAAGCAGGACGAGACGTTCTTGCGGGTGCACGAGATCAACCGGGCCGGGGTCTCCGTGATCATGGTCGAGCAGAACGCACGCCGCTGCCTGCAGATCTGCGACCGCGGCTACGTCCTCGACCAGGGGCGCGACGCGTACCACGGCACAGGGCGCGAGCTTCTCCACGACCCCAAGGTCATCCAGCTGTACCTCGGAACGCTCGCGGACGACGAGCAGAACGGCAACTGAGTCAATCACAGGAAAGGGCTCCGGCTCCCTTGCGGGAACCGGAGCCCTTTTCGTGTGGGCGGAGGCCGTGGGGCTTACGACAGCTTGCCGTATTCCTCGCTCACAGGCTGCGGCACGTTCTTGTCATCGAACTTGTAGATGCCGATGTAGGCCTCTTGTGGATCACCGTTCTTGGCGAACGAGACCGGGCCGGACTTGCCGTAGTAGTGGATCTGCTTGCCCTGCCGGATGAGGGTCACGCAGCTCGCGAAGTCGGAGCACTTCTCGGGGCCGGCCGTGATGTCCTGAAGATGCGCCGCGATGTCGGTGCCCTTCGTGCTCTTGGCCTCTTCGGCAGCGAGCGAGATGAGGTTCACGGCGTCCCAGGACTCTCCCGCGTAGCTGTAGTCCTTGAGGCTCGCATCGATCGTCTTGAGCTGCGCCTTGAAGTCGTCCTTCGCAAACGTCCCCGGGATCGTGCCGCGCGCGCCGGAGAGGGTGCCCGCCGCCAGGTCCTTGCTGTAGTCGGACGTGTTGCCGTCCACGAAGAACATCTGGGTCGGCTTGACGCCCTTGCCCGCGAGGAGCGGGATGATCTGCTTGGCCTGGTCGAACGAGATGACCGCGATCGCGTCGGGCTTGGCCGCCACGACCTTGTCCACCTGCGAGCTGAACTGCGAGTCGCCCTCGTTGAACAGCTCCTCGTCCACGACCTTGCCGCCGGCCGCCTCGAACGCCTTCTTGACGTTGTCACGGAGGCCCGTGCCGTAGGAGTCGTTGAGCACGATCATGCCGAGCGTCTGAGCGCCACACGAGGCCATGTAGTTGCCGAGCACGCGGCCCTGGAGGACGTCGGACGGTGCGGTACGCCAGTAGAGCCCGTGCGCTGGCCAGGTGCTGAAGTCAGGCGACGTGTTGGCCGGAGAGAACTGCACCACGCCAGCGCCAGTGATCTGGTTGATCACGGTCTTGGTCACGCCCGACGAGGCGGCGCCGACAATCGCGCTGACCCCCTGCCCGAGGAGGTTCGTCACGGACTGCGTCGCGATGTCCGTCGTCGTGTCGCCGGAGTCGCGGTGGATGACCTCGATCGGATGCCCGAGCACGCCGCCCGCGTCGTTGACCTGCTTGACGGCGAGGTTCACGCCCGCGATCTCGGGCGGGCCGAGGAACGCGAGGGCGCCGGTCTGCGGCAGGAGCGAGCCGATCTTGAGCGGCGAAGCGGAAACCGTGTTTGCCTTGGGAACGTCAGACGGCTTGACCGTGGTGCCAACCGGCGAGGCGCCGGCCCCAGCGCCGGACGAGGGTGCCGGGCACGAAATGCCTCCGGCGGCCGCTGATGAGCTGCCGCTGCTGGTGGGCGTCCCCGAGGTGCCCCCGCACGCGGTGGCGAGCAGGGCAACCCCCACGCCAAGCGCTGTGAGCTTGGCCATCCGGGGTAATGCCTCATGGCGTGGAATCATTCGATTTTCTCCTCCATCGAAGGGCGCAAGGCACCCCGATGCGACCAATCAGGTGTTCCTGATCACACCGTCAGGCTAATCGAACGGTTTTGGTCACAGAAGTGGTACAGGTCACAGCCTTGTAACAGCTTTTGCACAGGATGGTCTCAAAAATCTTTCGCCCAGAATATGAATTCCAGATCAATAGTTTGTCGGCGACCGAGCCAGCCGCCGCGCCTCGTGCCCCAGCAGGGACTCGAACCCTGACTTGGCGGATTTTAAGTCCGCTGCCTCTGCCGATTGGGCTACTGGGGCGCCGCTCCAGCCTACCGCCACAGCCCCTCCGGCCAGGGCCACCCGGAGAACGACGACGGCGGCCGCCTCCCGTGGGAGACGGCCGCCGTCGCGCTGTGGTCGAGGCGCGTAGGACTACTGCGCGGGGACCTTGGCCGGCTCGGCCGGCGGGGCGATGGTCTTCGGCTTGGGGCTCGCCGCGGCCACGAAGGACGCGCGAGGGTTGTCGAGGTTCTCGAGCGGCGTGTTGTCGCGGCCCACGAACAGGGCCGACAGCCAGTCGAGGCCCACGCGGAACTTGCGCTCCACCGTCGGGATCGCGAGGCCGTGGTAGCCGCGGTGCGCGAGCCACGCGAGCGGGCCACGCAGGCCAATGTGGCCCACGAGGTTGATGTTCGCGACACCCTTCCACGGACCGAAGCCCGCGACGGCACCGAGGTTCTTGTGCTTGTAGTCCTCGAGCGGGCGGTCCCAACGGGAGGCCCAGAGGTTCTTCGCGAGGACCTTGGCCTGACGCAGCGCGTGCTGGGCGTTCGGGACGCACGTGCCGTCCGGGAGGCCCTTGCCGGTGAGGTCCGGCACTGCCGCAACGTCGCCGGCGGCCCAGGCGTTCTCGACGATGCCTTCGTCGCCGGCCACGCGGAGATCCGGGAGGACGCGGACGCGGCCGCGCGGCTCGAGCGGGAACTCGGTCGACTTGACCACGGGGTTGGCCTGGACGCCAGCGGTCCAGATGAGCGTGTCCGCGGCGAACTCCTGCGCCGGGGACTTGTCCGGCATGTTGATGAGCTTGAGCGTGCCCTCGGCGTTGGCGAGGGACGTGTTGAGCAGCACCTCGATGCCGCGGCTGCGGAGGTGCTCCACGACCCAGTCGGCCTGCTCGGGCGTGACCTCGGGCATGATCCGGCCCATGGCCTCGACGAGGACGAAGCGGACTTCCTCCTGCTTCACGCGGTCGTTCGTCGCGACGGTCGAGCGCGCGAGGTCCTCGAGCTCCGTGATGGTCTCGATGCCCGCGAAGCCGCCGCCGACCACGACGAACGTGAGCGCAGCCTGGCGCTCGACCGGGTTCGAGGCGGTCGAGGCGAACTCGACGCGCTCGAGGACCTGGTTGCGGAGGGCGATGGCCTCCTCGATGGTCTTGTTGCCGATGCCCTTCTCGGCGAGACCGGGGATCGGGAACGTGCGGGTGATCGCACCGGCGGCCATGACGACGTCGACGTAGGGAATCTCGATCGTGCCCTCGTTGCCCGGAAGCTGGACGACAGCCTTCCGGTTCTCGTGGTCAACGGACACGACCGAGCCCTGGATGACCTCGGACTCGCGCAGCGTGCGGCGCAGCGGGATGACGACGTGGCGGGCCTCGATGTTGCCGCCGGCCACCTCAGGAAGGAACGGCTGGTACGTCATGTACGGCATCGGGTCGACGACGGTGACGATGCCACCGGCCTTGGCGATCTTCTTCTGCAGCCCGAGGGCCACGTAAAGACCAACGTAACCACCGCCGGCGACAAGAACGCGCGGGCGGTCGACAAGCTCAATGGTGGAAGGCATGCCTCTACTGTATCAACTTGTGAAAACTTTCACTATCTGTTTCCGGGGCCTTTTTTCGAAGCCTCAGCACGTGCCAGATTCCGCCCGCGAGGATCGTCAGAATGAGGGCTCCGAAGCCGATCACGATGATCGCCGGCCACGGCGAGACGTCCGCTGAGGCGACCGGAGTGGGCGCGCTCGCCTCGGGCACGGGGGGATCGCTGGCCGGGGCACCCTGCGCTGGCGGCGCCGGAGCGGACGACGCCGGGGCCGACCTTCGGTGCACACGGATCCAGTCCGCGATCGAGCCGAGCGGGTTGGTCTGCGTCTCCGGGACGTCCGCCGTGAGCGCGGCGCCCGCGTTGAGGATGCCGTACCCGTAGATGGGATCGTGGCCCGGTGCCCCAGCGTCCTTGGCCGTCGAGATGATCCGGTTGATCACCTGCTTTGCGCTCATCTGCGGCCACTTGGACCGGATGAGCGCGGCGACGCCTGCCACGATCGGCGTCGCGCCCGACGAGCCCGCCCACGAGGCATAGGTCCCGTCCGGCATCCCGCCCACGAGCTGCTCGGCCGGGGCGGCCACGCCAATGCTCACGCCCTGCGAGGACGCGTCGATGCTCGCGTGCTCCTGCCGGTCGAGACCCGCGACGGTCAGGACGCCGGGGATCGTGGCCGGGGCCCCCACTTCGACGTTTCCGGCCGCGCGGTTGCCCGCGGCAGCCACGACGACGACGTCCTTCTGCTCGGCGTAGAGGAACGCGTCGTCCCAGCTCGTCGGCCAGTCCGGGGACGAACTCCCGAGGGACATGTTGATGACCTTCGCTCCGTGGTCGACGGCCCACCGCACTGCGGCCGGGATCTGCTCCATGTCGGTGGGGCCCGCGGGATTCGGCGAGCCGAGCCACGTCGAGACCGTGAGGAGCTGCGACTGGGGCGCGACGCCCACGATCCCGTCCGGCCCGGGGGCGCCGTTCGGCGAGGGCGTCCCGCCATGGCCGCGGCCCGCGAGGAGCGTCGCGACAAGCGTCCCGTGCTCCGACTCGGAGCCGATGGGCTTCTGTCCGTCCGGCTGACCCGCGCGCGAGACGTCGGTTCCCCCCACCACGGCGCCCTTGAGGTCGGGAATCCCACCGCTCACGCCGCTGTCGATCACGGCAACCGTGACGCCCGCGCCCTGGGACACGGACCACGCCTTGTCGATCCCGTATTCGGAAACCCAATACTCGGCGTCCCGGATCGGGTCAGCCCGGGCGGGCGCCACGGGCGCGAGCAGCCCCAGCCCCACGAGCCCGAGCACGGTCAACGCCGAGACGAGGGCGGCGAGGACCCGCGGGAAGAGGCGGGCATGTCCGATGCTGACCGCCATGCGTCAGCCTGCGGCGCGCCCGAGCGTGCTCAGGGCGATGCCGTCGAGGATGTCATGTTCGCTTGTTATCGCCGTGCCGATCCGACCGTCGGTCAGCTCGGCCATGCGCTCGAGCACTCGCCGCCACACGAGCGCCCCGGCCCCGATGACGTCGGCCCGGCCCGGGTGCATGTACGGGAGCGCGGTGCGCTCCTCGTGGCTCAGCCCCAGCAGCGAACCGCACGCGGCCTCGATCTCGGCGAGCGAGAGCTCGGAACCATGGATCCGTTCGGGCTGATAGGACGGGAGCGCGAGCGCGTGGGCGGTGATCGTCGTGATCGAGCCCGCGACGCCGATCACGGCGGTCGCCTGGGCGAGGGGCACCTCGGCGAGGGCCTCATCGATGCCGCGGTCGACGTCGTCCTGCGCCTCGGCGATCTCCGCCGCCGTCGGCGGGTCGGAGCGAAGGTGACGCTCGGTGAGGCGCACGCTGCCCATGTCGATCGAACGGGCCGCGATGACGCCGTCGGCATCGCCGAGCACGAACTCCGTGGAACCGCCGCCGAGGTCCACGACCACGACGGGTCGGCCCGATTCGAGCGGGAGGACGCTGGCGGCCCCGGAAAAGCTCAGCGCAGCCTCCTCGAGGCCCGGGACGACCTCGGGGTCGACGCCCAGCCGCGACCGAATGCCCTCCGCGAATTCGTCGCGGTTGCGGGCATCCCGCGTCGCGCTCGTCGCAACGAACCGCACGCGCTCGGCGCCGAGGCTCCTGATGATCTCGGCATAGTCCCCGACCGCGGCGAACGTGCGCTCGAGCGCCTCGGGTGCGAGCACGCCCGTCGCGTCGACGCCCTGCCCGAGGCGGACAATCCGCATCTCCCGGTGGACGTCGGCGAGGCTCACCGGCCCGCCGTCGCCCGCCTCGCCCTGCGTGTCCGCGACGAGCAGGCGAATCGAGTTGGTTCCGCAGTCAATCCCGGCGACCCTCATGCGCCGTCCCCCTCTGATGCCGTGGCTGATGCTTCGGTGTCCCGCTTGCGGACCGGCGCCGCGCGCCCCGTGAGCGACGGGAGGCCCTGCGGGCCGTGCCGGCTCAACTCCCTGTTCGGCGTCGGCGATTCCGTGTCCCACGCGCCGACGCAATAACAACGGTCGGGCGTCCACCACTCGGCGATTCGCTCGATCGCCTCGTCGCCGAGCGGGTTGACTCCAGGCCCCATCGAGAGCGACTGCCCCACGAGAACGTGAAGGCACTTGACGCGCTCAGGCATGCCCCCGGCGGAGACGCCGTCGATCTCCGGGACGGGGCCAATGCCCGCGAGCTCGCCGACGCGCCGCCGCGCCGCGAGATACGCCTCGTGCGCCGCCCGGTACGCGACCGCGAGCTCGGGCTCGGCCGCGAGCCGCTCGTTCATCTCCGTCATGGCCCCCGCGGCCTCGAGCCGCGAAACCGCGGACGTCACGACGGGGTGGGTGAGGTAGAACGTGGTGGGGAACGGCGTGCCGTTCGAAAGGCGGGGAGCCGTGGCCGCGACGAGAGGGTTGCCGCACACACAGCGCGCAGGGATCTCGACGATGTCGCGCGCGGGGCGCCCCAGCTGACGGCTGATCACGTCATAGTCCTGGGCGGTCGGTGCGGCGTTCCGTTCCGGGCTCGGGTGGGTCACTGTGTCCTTTCTCGACGCGCCGGGGCGCGGTCATTCCGTCGCGGCGCGGCGCACGGAGTCCCACAGGGCTTGCGTCCACGGGACGTCCTGCGGAGACGATCCCGACGTCGAACCGCTCTGAGCGGCCGACGTCCCGGCGTCCCCGAAGACCCAATAGGAGGTCTCCCCCGGCATGACCATGTTAATCCGGTCGCGGGCCTGCTGCTGGACGTAGGCGGGATCCTGCCAGCGCGAGATCTCTTGCTTGAGGTTCGCCTGGTCGCTCTGCTTCGCCGCGATGTCCGCCTGAATGGACTGGATCTCGGCGCGCTGGCTGAAGAAGACCCGCACCGTCGGGGCGAGCATGATGGTCACCGCGACGAGGACGAGCGCGAGCGCGACGATCCGGCCCGAGAACGCACGCGCCGGGACGGGCGCGCTGTCG
>NZ_JBKZWT010000176.1:0-7569 GCF_047759905.1 Sinomonas sp. G460-2
GAGCGCGGACTCGAGCTCGGCGATGCGCGCCGTGAGGTCCTCGATCTTGGCGGCGTTGTCGAAGCCGAGCACCCAGTCCTGGCGGGACGCGAAGCGGTCGTCCTTCTCGACCGTCCCGCGGTGGCGCTTCACGACGCCGCCGAGGCTCAGGCCGCGGTCGAGCCCCGCCAGCTCCTCCGGGTCCTCGACGCATGGGTACGCGAAGTCCACGGCGATGCGCTCGCGCACGTACGTTCCGGCGCCGTCTGCGGCGTTCTCAAGGATGTCGAGCTTCGTGAGGAGATCGTCCCCGCGCACGTCGCCGAGCGCGGCTGCGGCGCCGGGCACCGCCACCGAGAGGTCGACGGCGCGCAGGGCGCCGCGGATCGCGTTCTCGTCGAGATAGCGCGTCACGGCGGCGAAGTGCTGCCCGGGCACGAGCAGCGTTGTCGCAAGCGAGCGCAGCGCGCGCTCGGCGGCGGGCCGCCACCGCTCCTCGCCATCGACGAGGTCCATGAGCTCGCCCGCAAACGGCATGGACTCCTCGGGCACGCCCGTCGCCGCGGCGATCGCGGCCCTGTTCTCGACGGACGACGGCGGCAGCAGACTCTTGCGCGCGGCCATCGACTCGAGCTCGCGGCGGGCTTCCGCGAGGTCCCGCTTGGCGGACGCATGCGCGTCGAAGGCCTCGAAACGGGCCTCTCGGAGGGCGGCCGAATCGCCCTCGAGCAGCTCGGTCGCCGCGGCCGCCTCCTGGTGCGCCGCCGCCCAGCCCTCGGCCGTCCACGGGAGCTGCAGCCCGGCGTCGTCCATTCCCTGCCGCGCAGCCGCCTCGACCTCGCGCCTCAGCCGCAGGCCTACTCGCGCGTTCTCGGCGTGCTGTTCGAGCGCGCTGATCTGGTTGCCGCCCGCGGTGTTGTACTCCGCCTCGAGGGCGCGGAGCTGCTTCGCGAGCGCGTCGCGGGCCTTGCGTTCTGCCGCGAGCCCGGCCGCCTTGGAGTGCGCCGCCTCGGCCGAGCGCGCCACGATCCGCTCCTGCACGGCGACGGCGAACTGCTGGCGGACGCGCTCAAACGCGCCGCCGGAGAGGTCGCGCAGGCGGTTTGCGTCGAGGAGGGCCTGCGCGTACTGCTGGTTGAGCCCGGGGACGGGCGCGAGCTGGTCGCGCTGGTCGCGGACGTCCTCGAGGCGCTGCCGGATGGACATGAGGTTGCTGAACTCCTCGACCACCTGGTCGGCGGCCGCGAGCGTCTGCGGCGGGTCGAGGACCTGGTCGCGGAAGAAGCTGTTGACGCTCCCGCCCAGGCCCTTGCCGGCCTGGATGACGCGCAGGAGCGGAAGCGCCTGGTCCGAGGAGATGCCGAGGAGTCGGCGGAAGCGCTCGGCGAAGTTCTTGTGGACGTCGAAGACCTGCGCCCCGGGGAAGATCCCCTCGAGGGCGCCGCGCGTGAAGCGGCGGTCCGCGATGCCCTCGAGCGCGTGGACGTCGAGCGGGGTGGAGTCGATGAGGTAGAAGCGGCCCAGGCTCGACTCGGTGCCGTTCTTCGGGAGGTCGAAGAGGGCCGTGAGCGTGTGCCGCGTGCCGGCGGCGTTGTCATACGTGAGGGCGATCGCGCTCCACGTCGCGCCGGGGCGCTGGAACGCGCTGGCCTGGGTCTCGCCGACCGCGACGTCGCCGACCTTGCCGCGCATGTACGTGAACGTCGTGCGGCGGTCCTCGGACTGGCCAGTCCGGGCCGCGGCGGCCTCGTTGGAGCGGGGGCGCGCGTCGAACACGCGGGCGATCGCGTCGAACAGCGTCGACTTTCCGACGCCCGAGTTGCCCGTGAGCAGCGTGCCCGCGCGGTCCACGTGCATGGTGTGCGCGCCGTGGAAGGTGCCCCAGTTGACGATCTGCACTTGGCCCAGCCGGAACTGCCCCGGATTGGGCTCGTCCCCGAGCGGGAGCATGGTCGCAACGCTCATTCGAGTCCCTCCTCGTCGCTCTCGGGAAGCTCTGACGCTGGTTCGCTGGTGAGGTCCAGCGCGGGCTGCGCGCCGTCGTCGTCTGCTTCCTCGGGCTCGCCCTCCTCGGCGAGGGCGACTTCGGCGAGGTCCAGCACCGCTTGGGCGCCGCCGTCGTCCGCACGGCCCGCTTCTCCGCCGGACTCGGCCACGGCCTCGAGGTGCCGCGAGATGTCGCCGATGTTCTCGAACGGCAGCGCGAGCGGGAGGGCGTTGGAGATGAGGAACACGTCATCGAGGGCCGTGGGCAGGAGCAGCTTGCGGGCCTGGAGCTTCTGGACGGCGCGGCCCACGCTGTCGGCGTCACGCAGGGCGTCCTGCTGGTCGGCGGGCTGGTAGTGCGCCACGACGTCGGAGAGCTCCTCGAGCGTGACGGTGGGCTCGGTCTGGGCCGTCGAGTGGCGGTCGAGGAGGAGCCGGAGGCGCAGGAGCAGGATCGTCTCGACGCGGCTCAGGGCGCGCTGCTGCCGGAGGATCGTCGAGCGGGAGGCCGTGCCGAGCAGCTCGGGGTCCACCGGGCGGACCACCGCAACCTTGCGTTCGTGGTCGATCTGCAGCGTCAGGAACAGCTCCGAGAGCCGCGAGCGCAGCACGTCCTGGCTGTCGAGGAGCGTGGTCCACACTCGCTCGTCGCGGCCGCCGTCGAGGTAGGGGCCCTTGAGCAGGCGCACTAGCGCCTGGCGAACGCGCAGCGGGAGAACTCCCGTGTCGCCGTCGTACAGCGCGGCGGCGTTCGCTGGGCGGCGGACCGCCTCGCGTTCGGTGCCGTTCGCGGCCTCACCGGGCTCGCTCATGCTGTTCCCCTTCCTGAATGTCGGCTGCCTGACTGTTTGCGGCCTGACTGCCTACCGCCTGACTGTCGGCTGCCCGACTGCTTACCGCCTGACTGTCGGCTGCCTGAATCTTTGCCGCGGGAACGTAGGCCCGGCGGCTCGAACCGTCCACTTGCTCGAAGTCGAGCGCTTCCCAGCCGTCGGGGCCTGGGCCGCCCGCGAACCCCGCGCCGCGCTGCAGGAGCTCGCCGAGCAGCGCCCGGATGGTATTGATGTGACGCTCCTCGGGCGGCAGCTCGTGCCACACCTCGCCGGCGGTGGCCCGACCGCCGCCGGCGGCGAGGGCGACGTCGAACGCTTGCCTCAGCGCCGCAGCGTTCGCCTTGCCCGTGCGCGCCGAGCGTACGCGGTCCGCCTCGCCGAACGCGATCGGCTCGGCGAGCCGCGGAGGTGCGACGAATTCGTCGGGGTCGAAGAGCTTGACCATCGCGAGCGAATCGAACTCGGCGCCGAAGAGCTCGGGCGCGGGCGCGAACGCGGCCTGGTCGCGCTGGTACGGGAGCCGGCGCACGGCCCGCTCTGCGCGGCGAATCGCGTCGCGCAGCCGCACGGACTGGCGGAAGTCGTCGCTCTGGACGTACGTGTTGAGGCTCTCCGAGAGCTTGCCGTAGATGCCCTGGATCTCCGTGTGCTGCTCGCGCAGTTCGGCCACGAGGTGCCGGAGCGTCTGCCGCTCCTCGGCGTCGAGGCGGTCCGCGAACTCGCGCGAGAGGACCTCGGCGATGGCCGAGCGGAAGCGGAGCTGTTGCTCGGGGTTCTCGAGGAACGCCGTAAATGATCGGAAGGTGCGGCCCTCGCTCGACTCGCGCAGCCGGCGGTCCGCCTCGAGAACCTGCGCCATCGTGGCGCCCTTGCTGAGCGACTCCTCGATGATCTGGTTGCGGAGCTGACCCACGGACTCCTCGATGCGGTCGCGCATGCGCTTGAAGTCCGCGGGCAGGCCAGCCGCGAGGTCGAGGATGTTCTCGGCGGCCTCGACGGCGTTCTCGGACTCGAGTGCCGCCCCCAGCTCACCGGACTCGAGGCCGCGGATCATCTCGCGCCGCTCGCCGATCTCGGTCTCGAGGGCCTCGACGCGCGCGCTCGTGTCCGGGTTCGTCTCCTGCGCGAGCTTCTCGACGTCGGTGAGGAGCGTCCCGAGGCGCGAGCCCGTGAGCGTCGAGCGTTCCGACGAGAGCGAGTCGAGGAACGCGAGCACGCGGGCCGCCGCCTCGGTGAGCTCGTAGACGATCCGGCCCCCCTGCGCCCGGCGCGCCAGGAACCGGCGGCGCGTCCAGTCGTCGGCGACGAGCCGGCCGGTGAGGGTGCCAGCCGTCGGCGCGGCGCCGAGAGACGCGTCGCGGGCGCGGAGTTCGGCGAGGAACTGGTCGAGCTCGTCGTGGAACGCCTCGAGCTCGACGTGCGGGCGGTTACGGGTGAAGGCCGTCTGCAGAGCTGCGATGACCCACGGCGCGGAGCGGGTCAGCGCCCAGGCCGGGCCCTTCGTCAGGAGTTCGAGCTCGGCGAGGCGGGAGAGCATCGCGGACGTGCTGCCCGCGCCGGCGCCGGTCGGCAACTTGGCCCCGCGTCCCTCGCTCGGCTGCGCCACGGTGGGGCTGGAGCGACGCGAAACGGATTCTGGCACGGCAGCCAAGTTTACCGGGGCGCACGTCCGGTTCGAGAGCGAACGTTTGGTGCGACACGGCACGTTTCGCAGGTGTGAGAGGTGCTGTGTCGCACCAAACGTGCGCTCTCGCGCCAAGGGTGCGCGGTCAGAGGGACAGGAACCGCCCGATCCGCGCGCGGAGCTCGGCCTCACGGAACAGGTCACGCCATTCGACGCGCAAGAACTGCCATCCGTCCTCCATCATGGCCTTCTCACGCTGCCGCTCCTTGAAGATGGCCTCGTCGGTGGGCTCGTAGAGGAAGTACTTCTTCTTGCCATCGAACTCGAGCCCTCGGCGGATGTTCTCCCAGCCGAAGTCCACGCGATACTTCCCGTGCCGGGTCGCGACGACAAGCTGCTGCTGGGGCATGGGAAACGGCATGCCGGCGAGCAGGTACAGCAGCAGGCTCTCGCCCGCCGACTCGCTCAGGGCCGAGCCGAGTTCCAAGGCCGCCCGCGCGGTCTGCACGCCGCGCTTGCCCGAGGCCTCAGCGAGCAGCTCGCCCAGTCTGGCGGGGTCGGCCCCGAGCCGAAGCCCGTGATCCACCACGACCTGGGCCTGGCCGCGTCGGAGATAGCGGGCACTGTCAATTACCGTGCGTTCAAGGCAGGTCACGGGGAGCCCACGAATCTCGCACAGATCCGCGGCCTCAAACCGATCGGCATGAACCAGAATTTCTTCGCGGTGTCCAGACAGCCGAAGCGAGCGAGGCCGGATGAGGTGAATGAAACTGTCTGGCTCCCAGAGGTTGAGTCCGAGCAGCCGCGCCGCGCTGAGGTGGCTGTAGGCGAACACCACCTCGCGGAGCCGCGCGTGGAACTCGTGATGCGCTACGAGGAGAGCCAGATGCCGTTCGTCGGCCGGCAGCCCCGCCCACGCGTCCGCACGGTAGTACATCCCCCGGGCAATCCGAACTAGGAGTCCCGCCGCAACAAGCCGCTCAGGCGCCCGGTTCGTGCCGAACCTCTCGACGAGCTGGGACGAGAGCCACGGTCCGGGATGGGGCAACGGAAAATCCATGAACCCACCGTGCGCCCGAGGTGCCCACGACGGACGGCCGGGCAGTAGCTATGTGGACGCCACGCCGTCGTCCGTTCTGTGGAGGGCAAAACGCTCCCCCCAGCTCCGCCCCGAGAGCGCACGTCCCATGCGAGAGCGCACGGTTCCACGCCGCACAACATGCGCCCCCGCGTGAACACTGCGCTCTCGCGCTCCCCTACCCCCGGGAACCTCCCCCTCCTTTCCCCCGTTGGGCGAGGTAGCCTGAGTCCGAGGCCGGGCAGCGAAAAAGGAGACCCCGATGAGCACCCCTCTGACCCCTCCAGACCCCACCGAAGAAGCCCTTGTGCTCCAGGCGCCGGACGCCGCTCCGGTCGTGAAGGAAGAGGAAGCGCCGGGCATGGTCCCAGTGGCCGCCGACCGCCAGGAGCAGATCGCACAGCAGGCCAAGGCATGGGTGTCCGAGGTCGCGGCCCTGGACTCGCGCAGCCCCGAGTTCGCGCGCAAGGTCGAGGGCCTCAACCGCGTGGGCGGGCGCGAGATCATCGCGTCCTCGGACGCATCGGGCCGGCTCCTCGACCGCGCGTCGACGTCGGTGCGCGGCGCCAAGAAGAGCGGCGACACGGCCCAGACCTACGTCGCGTCGACCCTCGGCGAGCTCCGCCAGACGGTAGAGAGCCTCACGCCGAACCGCGCCGACCTCGGCAGCGGCCGCAAGATCCTGGGCTTCGTGCCGGGCGGGAACAAGGTCGCGAAGTACTTCCAGCGCTACGAGTCGGCGCAGGCGCAGCTCAACCACATCATCAAGGCCCTCATGTCCGGCCAGGACGAGCTGCTCCGGGACAACGCGGCGCTCGCGCAGGAGAAGTCGAACCTCTGGGAGGTCATGCAGCAGCTCTCCGAGTACGCGGTCTTCGCGCAGGAACTCGACGACGCGACGGTCCAGAAGATCGCCGAGGTCCGCGCCAAGGGAGAGACGGAGCACGCGCAGCAGCTCGAGGCGGATGTCCTGTTCCCGGTCCGCCAGCGACGCCAGGACATCCTCACGCAGCTCGCGGTCTCCGTGCAGGGCTACCTCGCGATCGACGTGATCCGCAAGAACAACAACGAGCTCATCAAGGGCGTGGACCGTGCCCGGGCCACGACGGTTTCGGCGCTGCGCACCGCCGTCATCACTGCCCAGGCACTCTCGAACCAGAAGCTCGTGCTCGACCAGATCGACGCGATCAACACCACGACCAACGCGATGATCCTCAAGACCTCGGAGATGCTCAAGGAGCAGACGGGCCGCATCCACCAGCAGGCCACGAGCTCTGGCGTGTCCGTCGAGACCCTCGAGCGCGCGTTCGCGAACCTCTACCAGACCATGGACGCGATCGACACCTTCCGCTCCCAAGCAGCGAAGAGCATGGAGAGCACGGTCCACGCCCTCGAGCAGGGCCTCGAGAAGGCCCGCCCGCACATCGAGCGCGTGCGACGCCAGGAGGGCAGCGCGGGCTAGCAGCCCGCCCGTGCTCACATCCCCGCGGACGACGGCGCGCGGCGGCCCAGGCGCGCCAGTTCAGCCAGCGCGAATTCAGCCAGCGCCATTCAGCGAGCGACAGTTTCAGCCAGCGACAGTTTCAGCCAGCGCCAGTTTCAGCCAGCGCCAGTTTCAGCCAGCGCCAGTTTCAGCGAGCGCCAGTTTCAGCCAGCCCCGCCCGACTCGCTGTCCTCCGGCTCGACGTCCTCCGGCTCGACGTCCTCCCAGGTCTCCTCGCCGTCGGGCGCCTCGAACGCGTCATACACGGCGTCGAGCACGGCGACCGGGACGTCGACGAGGCCCTTGCGGAGGTCCGCGAGGCCGAGCACGGCGAGCTCGCGGAGCTCGTCGAGCAGCAGCAGCGAGACCATCTGGAGCTCGGCCGGCTCGGTCTCCTCGGGGGCCTCGAGCGGCAGGTCCTCGACGACCTTGACGGGCACCGGATCCTCGAGGACCGCGCGCTGGAGCAGCGTCATGAGCGCCGCGCCGACCGAGTCCCCGTGTGGTCCGGTGCCGGCCTCGGTGCACGTCACGATCACGAACTCGGTCACGAGGAACTGCGCCTCGAGCCGCCCGAGGGCGTCCC
>NZ_JBKZWT010000177.1:0-7454 GCF_047759905.1 Sinomonas sp. G460-2
GGGGTCGGCTCAATTGGCTCCAGGTCGGTGATCTGATAGCGGTCTCGGTACGCCGCGACGATGCGGGCCTGTCGTCGCCATGCGCGGAGCTCCGCCGGGTCGGCGGGCGGGCTCCCGAGCCGGCTGGCCCAGGGGGCGTGTTCGGTGAGCGCGGTGTCGAGGGTCGCGTCGGCCCGGGCCTCGATCAGGGCCTCTCGTTCGTCCAGCGCTTGGCGCATCTCGTTGGTCATGGGTCCGGCGGCTCGTGGGATGAGCCCGGCGATCAGCTGCGGGGGCTTGCGGGTGCGGCCGGATCCGGTTGGCCTGGCGGCTGCCCTTGCCAGACGGGTGTGGAGGATCGCTGCGATGTCGTCGGCGTCGTCGAAGCCTCGCGCAGCGACCAGCCGCGGGAGCAGGGTGTCAAGGTCGTGGCGGTTGGCTTCGGCGAGGCGGAGTTCGGCGGAGAGCGCACCCCACGCGTCGGAGGCGAGCACGTCGTCGACCTCCTCGCCGGTGAGCCCGGAGCGCTGGAGGAGGTCGGCCCAGCGCTCGTGCTGGGCTGCCTGGGCGATTGTCTCGTACTCGGCCGCGAGCTGCCCGATCCCGGTCCACCGGTCCTGATCCGCGGCGAGGGCCTCGCGGGCGGAGGGTTCGGCGCCGACGTGCTGGAGCACCCCATGGAGCACCGAGCCCGCGGCCGCTCGGGCGTCCTCGGGGCGCGGTTCGAGGTGCTCCCGGTCGTTGCGCTCGATCGCGACATACACGCGGTTGCAGTCGCGGCCGCGGGTCATGGCGACATAGAGGTTCTCCCGCGTCGTGGTCCTGCTCACGAGGGTGTGGGCGGTGTCGGTGGTGACGCCCTGGGCGCGGTGGGCGGTGATCGCGTAGCCGAGGTCGAGGTGTTCGGCGACGTAGGCGGCGGGCAGGACGATACCGCTACCGAACCGGATGCCGGCGGGTCGGACCGTAACGGATCCGTCCTCGCGGATGCGGGTGACGGTCCATCGGTCTCCGTTGCGCACCCAGGTGGACGCGTTGCGCAGGCGCCGGTCGTTGCGGCGGGTGATGACCAGGTCTCCTGCGGAGACGGCGCTGCCGTCGTGCAGTGGGAGTTCGCGGGCGGGGTCCACGGCGCCGGCGATGATGCGGTCGGCCCTGGCCCGGGTGTTCAGCTCGGTGATGGCCTGGTGGGTTTCGGCGATCAGGATCGAGGCGAGCCCGGCGTCGAGGTCCGCGCGCCAGGCGTTGTAGGCGGCATCGGTCATCGCCTCGGCCTCGCCACCCACGACACGGCCGTGGTCTAGGAGCGTGTCGATGGCTTGGGGGCGCCCGTGGCGGAGCTGGAGGCTGGTGGTCTTCTCCCAGGCGTGGGCGAACCGGTGGATGTCGGTCAGCTCGGGGGCGTCGGCGCGGGCGTGGACGAGCATCCCGAACGCCCCGCCGGCGTCGACGGACTGCAGCTGCCCCCAGTCCCCGACGAGCAGCAACTTGGCCCCGGCCTCGGCCGCGAGGCCGCTGATGCGGTCCAGGGAGGCGGTCCCGGCGAGGGAGGCCTCGTCGATGATGACCAGCTGGCCGGTGCTGAAGGTTGCACCGGTAGTGGTGTGGGTGTGCCACCACTTCGCGGTGTTCTCGGCCGGGATCCCGAGGTCCTCGGCCAGGACCTGGGCCGCGGCCGCGGAAGGTGCCATGCCTATGACGGACCCGGTGCCGCGCTCGGCTTGCCAGGCGCGGCGGAGGGCGCTCATGGCCGTGGTCTTGCCCGCGCCTGCGGGACCGACGAGGACGTCCACGACCCTGCCGGAGACGGCGACTGCCGCGAGTGCAGCGGCCTGGTCTTCGCCGAGCATCCGCCCTTCCGGATCCGGGCTGGCCGTGATCTGCTCGACCGTGGCCAGCGGCACGACCGGACCCGTGGTGTCGTCGGAGCGCTGCAGGAGCCGGTCCTCGGCGGCCAGCAAGGCCTCGGAGGAGTAGAGAGTCGAGTGCTTGGGGCGGAAGCGACTCGTGCCGTCGTCCCTGCGGAACCCGGTCGGACTGCTCGCTGCCTCGGGCGGGGTCAGACGCAGGGATGCCTGCTCGGCGGCGTCGACGACCATGCCCGTGATCGCCTCGCGATCCTTCGTGCTGGCGAACCGCCAGCCCATCAGCTGCCGGGACGCTTCGGCGTGGAGGTTCCAACGGGTCCAGGTCGCACGCTTCTCGGCCACGGCCTCCATGGCCGTGCGGCCGAGGTCGCCGATCGCCTCCAGCGGCACGTCGTCCGCGCGTAGCAGCGGCGGTGCGCCGTCGCCGCCGGTGAGGGTGCGTGCCCATCCGGTCGCATCCTCGCCCAGCACCGACGTTGTGCGGCCCCGCCACTCGGTCGTGAGGTCGGCGAGGGAGCGGATGACCTTCTCGGGCCGGGTTGCCAGAGTCGCCTGCGCGCGCAGCTTCAGCACGGTCGTCGTGGAGGGCGGCCGCCCGTGCCGGGCAAGGTAGTCGGCGATCAGCCGGTCCTTCTCCGCCTCGATGTGCCGTGACCGGGTGGAGAACTCGGCGATCAGATCCTCCGGGACGCCGTGGATCTCCCACGCGGGGTTGCGGTCCCGGCCGCGGTCGCGCGCCTCCCACCCGATCCCGAGGGTGCGGGTGAGGCTGTCGGCGAGGGTCGCGTTGTACAGCTCGGAGATCGCGACCACGGCGGAGTGCACCGGGCGGCCCGCGAGGGTGCGCCATTTCCCGTCCTGCACCGCGCGGACCTTGTTCGAGATCACCACGTGCGTGTGCAGCTGCGGGTCCCCGCTCCGGCTGTCGTAGTGGTCGAACGCTGCGGCGACGACCCCGGCGACATCGACGTGCGCAACCGCCCCGTCCGGGCCGGTGGCACCGACCCGGGTCGCCGCAACCTCCCGCTCCAGGAACGCAACCAGCTCCGCAACCGCCGCATGGTGCGCGTCGGCGATAAGAGCCTGCGTCCCGGCATCGGCAACGGCCCACAACGCCGAAACGGACTTCGGGACGCTGAACGTGAAGTCGAACCCGGCCACCGCGCGCCGGGTGCCGCGCTGCGCCTCCTCGGCCTCGATCGCCGCAGCCTCCCGCGCCCGACCCGCCGGCCCGAGGTCCGGGGCAAGCGCGGCGACGCGCTGCGCCACCCGCTCCGTGACCGGGGCGAACCGCTGATACGCCCTACCCAGCGACTCGCCGCTGACAGGGTTGTGGCCCTTCCCGATCAGGAGCTCGAGCTGAGCCTCCGACACGATCCCGCCGGCTGCGAGTTCCCCGTCGCCGAGCTTTGCCAGGCCCGCCCCCAGCCAGAACCCGGGCGGGTTCCCCGCCTCCGCGTAGTAGCGGGTCAGCGGAGTCGAGAGCGAGCGGTCGCCATCACCCGCGGCAACCGTCTTCAGCAGGTACCTGTACCCTTCGCCCGCGCTCATCACCCGCATCGAAACCGTCACACCAACAGGTGCGCAAACCGTCAACTCCGAGTTGATTCGCGACCCTTGAACCCCGCCTGAAAGACGTGTGATCGTTCGGAAAGGGGCTCTCCACGGGGGCGGGATCGGGCCCAGAGAGGACAAGAACACGGCGAGCACCGAGTCACGCTTCGGTGGCCGGCGAACGGGCCGCAGCGGGAATTATCGTGCGCAGATCGCACTGCGGCGGCTGACTGGCGCGGGCGGCCGAGATCGGGCGCCGACACCGGGTGAGCCCGTACTCCTATACCTGCCGGGAGCTGGGCATTCATGCGCACGCCGAGCGATGAGCAGAAGGACCGGAGCGGTCCGAAGTCCCAAATCAAGCGCGCGCGGCCATCACGCACGCAATGTCAGCGGACATCCGGCGTGCACCGCTGAAGGAAGAAACCCCAGGTCACACGGTGGCGCCACCGTGGCGCCACCGTCAACCCTGACCCGATCCGGGGACCCCGAGGGCCCGGGCTGCCTTGCCGGCTGGGCAACGCCAAAGCGCGAGCCCGCGAACGCATCATCGCACCGCGGCACCCTTGGCGTCCACCCCAGAGCCTGCAGACCACCAGCAGCGTGCAACCATCCGGCCCAGGATCCTCGTGCGCACCTTCCCGGCAGAGCGACTCCGTCCGGGAGCCGACGCCAGAAGACAGGACCGTTCCATGCCCATCAATGCACACGAATCCCCCGCCCTGTTCCCAGCACCCAGCCGATCGACGAGCGGGGTTCCACGGTCCCCACGTCGCCTCGGCGAGCCGTCGAGGGAAGCGGGACCAATGAGTGAGTCACCGCGCCCGGAGTATCTGACCCGCGCCGAGGCCGCCGCCCTGTGCCGAGTTCCCCTGCCGACCTTCGACAAGCTCCGCCGCGACGGCCTGGTCCCTCCCCACGATGCCGAGGTCGGCAAGCACAAGCTGTGGCGGGCAGAGACGATCGAGGAATTCCTCGAGGTCGGCGGGACGATGCCGTGATGTCCGGGCGACCATCGAAGGACTCCCCGGTGCGGATCGACCCGAACACGGGCCGCCCGCTCCCTGAGGGCATCCGCTGGCGAACGGATCGCCGCCGCTACCAGATCCGCCTCGTCATCCACGATGTCGACGGGACGCCGAAGGAACGCACGCAGATGTTCCTCACCCTCATGGAGGCGAAGAAGGAACTAGCCAAAGCTCTCGCTGGGAAGAATCGGGACGGGACGATGACCCTGAGCCAATGGCACGAACGCCACTGGCCCGCGATCGCCGCCTCGGTGCGGCCGGCGACGGCACGCGGATACGACGTGGCCTGGCGGCTGCGGGTCCAGCCCACGCTCGGGCACGTCAGGCTCGAGGCGATGACCTCGCCGCTGATCGAGGCGGCGATGGTGAGGTGGTCCGGTACCCCGTCGGTCAAGGTGGACGCCCTCGCGGTCCTGAGCCGGCTCCTCGACGCTGCCCGGCGTGCCCGCATCATCGACTACAACCCGGCCCGCGAAATCAGGCGGCCCACCCAGGACGCCGGGATCTCCCCGACCTCACGCGCCCTGACCCTGGAACAGATAGCGCGGCTGCTCGAGGCGGTCCCCGCCGGGCCCTACCGCCGCTACACCGCCGCGCTCGTCTACACCGGGATGCGCGCGGGCGAGGCGACCGCGGTGCGGGTACGCGACGCTGACCTCGAGCAGGGGATCATCAGGGTCAGCCGCAGCTTCTCCCCCGGCCCGCACGGGGAGCTGATCGAGCAGAGCCCCAAGAGCCACAAGGACCGTGTCGTACCCATCATCCAAGCCCTCCGTCCCCATGTGTTCGAGGCAATGAAGGGCAAAGGGCCGGACGAGCTGCTGTTCTCCGGTCCCGACGGCGGCCGGCTGACCGCGAGGAACCTCCGCCGCGCCGTGGACTGGGAGAAGATCCGCATCGCGCTCGGGAGCCCGGACTTCCGCGTGCACGACCTGCGGCACACCTTCGCGACCATCCTCTTCGATGCCGGAGCCTCCGCCCCGGACGTCCAGGCCGTGCTCGGGCACTCCAGCCTCCAGGTCACCGAACGCTATTCCCGCGCCCGCGAAGGGGTCGCCCGGCGCGCCGGCAGCGTGCTCGACGCCGCCCTTAATGGCCCCGTTATGGCCCAAAAACGCGACGTGCCACGGCTGTGAGGGGAAAGGCGGCACGCCGTCAGGCAAGAAGCGACCCGAGAAACCGCCCCTGACCTGGGAAAACAAAGAACCCCGCACCTCATGGTGCGGGGTTCTTGATGGTGGCTCCGACCGGCGTCGATCCGGTGACCTTTCGATTTTCAGTCGAACGCTCTACCAACTGAGCTACAGAGCCCCGGTGACTCGTCACCGATGGCAACTTGACCGGGGCCATGTCGCCGAAGCGACCCTGACGGGACTTGAACCCGCGACCTCCGCCGTGACAGGGCGGCGCGCTAACCAACTGCGCTACAGGGCCTTGCAATGTCCGGGTTTACCCCGCTCACAAGATCTAAATCCTAGCAGACCCGCAGGTGCTGCTCCAAACCAGATCCGTGTACCCCCAACGGGATTCGAACCCGTGCCGCCGCCGTGAAAGGGCGGTGTCCTAGGCCGCTAGACGATGGGGGCCTGAGAACCTCACGGGACTCCCCCGGAGGGGCTTCCCAGTCGAAGTGGACGCAGAAAACTATACGGTGCTGCCGCCGTCGCCCACAAATCGCGAGGCCTGAACCCGCGGCTCCCGGGTTCCGCACCCGCACTACAGTGAGCCCATGGACGGGGCGTGGATGGACGAGGACGAGTTCGAAGAGGCGGTCGATTCCGCGCTCGCGCAGATTCCCCGGAGCCTTGCCCGGCACATGGACAACGTCGCCGTCTTCATCGAGGACCGCTACGTCCCGGGCCCGCACGACGACCCGAACACCGTCCTCCTGGGACTCTACGAGGGGATCCCGCTCACGGAGCGCGACTCCTGGTACGGGGCCGGCTCCCTGCCTGACCGCATCACGATCTTCCGCGAGCCGATCCTCGAGATGTGCTCGAGCCGCGAGGAAGTGATCCGCGAGGTCCTCGTGACGGTGGTGCACGAGATCGCCCACCACTTCGGGATCGACGATCGACGCCTCCACGAGCTCGGCTGGGGCTAGCGAGAGAAACACGCCCCGACACGCCGACACGCCGCAACATCCCGACAAATGACACTGCTGTTGTTTATGCTACGTCTGTGACTAGTGTTGCAATTGTGACACTTGGGCCGTAGCCTCGGGCAGGAGACCCGGAGGCTACGAGGTGTGCATGGATAGGAAACTGACATCGACTGCGAGACCGCTCGCAGCGTTCGGTGCTGCCATGGCGCTCCTCCTGACCCTCGTTGCAGCCCCCGCGACGGCAGACGATCCCTCGATTCCCACTCCCGAGGAGATCAACGCCGCGAAGACAAGCGCCGACGCGACGGCCGCCGAGGTCACCCACGTCGAGGGGCTCATCAACTCGGCCCAGGACGCCCTGAGTCGCAGCACGGTCGACACGATGCGCGCCAACGACACGTACAGCATGGCGCTCGTGACGCTCGACAAGCGCCGCACCGACGCACAGGCAGCTCAGGCCAAGGCCGACGTCGCGTCCGCCGCCGACGCGAGCGCCAAGAAGCAGGTCGGCGCTCTCGCGGCCGAGCTCTACCGCAGCGGCGGTCTCAACCCGGGCGTCCAGGCTTTCGTCTCGGACAACGGGGGCAACGTCCTGGACCGCGCGGCGGCCCTCCAATCCATCGATGCCCGGCGGGCGGAAGCCTTCAGCTCCGCGCAGCAGGCCGCCGCGGCATCGGCGCAGCTTCGCGAGCAGGCGAACCGCGCGGCACAAGCGGCCGACGACGCCGCGCGCGCGGCTCAGCAGGCCAAGGCCGCGGCCGACGCGGCCAACACGTCCTACCGCAACGCCGTGACCCAGGCCAACGCCCAGCGCACGACGCTCGTGAGCCAGCTCGCGACGCTGCGCAACACGACGGTCCAGCTCGAGCAACAGCGCGTCGCGGGCCTCGAGCAGCAGCGCCAACAGCAGCAGTACGCGGC
>NZ_JBKZWT010000178.1:0-7454 GCF_047759905.1 Sinomonas sp. G460-2
GAGGCCGCTGGCGCGCGAATCGAGGTGCTCGCCACGCCCGGGCACACTGCGGATTCGATCTCCCTCCTTCTCGCGGACGACGGCGACCACGGCTCCGTGCTGACCGGCGACACGATCCTGGGGCGCGGCACGACCGTCATCTCGTACCCCGACGGGAGGCTCGGCGATTACCTCGCCTCGATGCGGCGGCTCGAGGGCCTTGCGCTCGCGGCCTCCGGTCCCATGACCGTGCTCCCGGCTCACGGACCGGTCCTGCCGGACCTCGCCGCCGTGGCCCGCGCGTATCTCGCGCACCGCGAGGAGCGGCTCGATCAGATCCGCGCGGCGCTCGCCGAGCTGGGCGACGACGCGTCGGTGGGCGCCGTCGCGGATCTCGTGTACGCGGACGTCGACCCGTCGGTGCGCCGCGCCGCCGAGAACTCCGTGGCCGCGCAGCTCGACTACCTCCGCGGCTGGGCCTAGACGGCGCTCACCAGAGCGAAAAGCGCCTGAACTCCCCCGTCGCGGGTCCGATCGTCGCCTCGAGGCCCTCGACCCGACCGGGCGTGTCACCGGACTGGAGCCACTTGAGGAGCTTTTCGACGTCGTCCAGGTTCCCCTCGGCCACGATCTCAACGGTGCCGTCGAGGCGGTTGCCCGCGCTCCCCACGAGGCCAAGCCGATCCGCCTCGCCACGCGTCCAGTACCGGAAGCCCACGCCTTGGACCATCCCCTTCACCGTCGCGTGAAGCCGTGCCTCGGGAGTGTCCTGTGACATGGGTCCAGTCTGCTACGGCTGCGTCGTCTCTGCTACGGCAGGCGCTTCTGCGGGTGAATGGTCTCGTGCCGGGCGAGCATTGCCACGAAATCGGCGATCTTCCGGGCCCTCGTCTCGGGCTTCTTGGCGGATTCCGTGCGGTAGATGAGGGCGTAGCGGTTCACGGCGGTGAGGACGTCGAACATCGCCTGCGCCTCGGGGTTCGCCGCAATCGCGTCGGCGAGGTCCTGCGGGACCTCGGCCGAGGCCTGCCCCGCGTACGCGGCCTCCCAGCGCCCGTCCTCCTTGGCGGAATTGACGACGGCGCGGCCCGCCTCCGTCATGAGGCCCGCCTCCTCGAGGCGCTCGACGTTCGCGACGTTGAGCTTGGACCATTTGCTCTTCGGTCCCCGCGGCGTGAATCGTGTGACGTAGCTGCCGTCGTCGCGGCGGCCGATCTGGCCGTCCACCCACCCGAAGCACAGCGCGCCGTCGAGCGCCTGCTCGAAGGCGAGGCTCGTGACTGCGCCGCCCTTCTTGTGGAGCACGAGCCACACGCCCGAGCTCGTGGCATGGTTCGCGACGAGCCACGAGCGCCATGCGTCGGAGTCGGGCACGAGCAGCTCAGGAAGTTCCGCGGCCATGAGCCCAAGGGTACCGGCCGCCCCTCTACGGCGGACGCACCCTGTTCACGGGCATGACGCCCCGAGGCCACATGTTGTAGAACATAACCATGGCAGTGCGCACCCCCGACCCGTATCCAGGCTGGCTGTCCCCCGAGGACCTGTATGAGGCCCGGAACCGCCTGCCCATGCTCTACGTCGAGGCCGTCCCGGTCCGCCTCGACCCTCTCGGGTACGTCAACGAGGTGGGCCTCCTGCTCCAGGCGGACGACGACGGCAACATGATGCGCACGCTCGTCTCGGGCCGCGTGCTCTACAAGGAGACGATCCGTGCTGCCCTGCTCCGGCACCTCGAGAAGGACCTCGGGCCCCTCGCGCTCCCGCAGCTTCCGGTGAGCCCCGTGCCGTTCACGGTCGTCGAATACTTCCCCTCGCCCTCGCAGACGGGCTTCACCGACGAGCGGCAGCACGCCGTGGCCCTCGCGTACGTGATCCCGGTGGCGGGCGAGTGCCAGCCGCGCCAGGACGCGCTCGAGCTGACCTGGATGTCCCCCGCCGACGTGCTGAGCGGCCCCGTCCAGGCCGAGTTCATGGGCGGCCGCGGCGAGCTCGTGCGCCAGGCGCTCGCGTTCGCGGGCATCCCCGGCTGAGTCCGCTAGGGGCCCACCCTTCACAGGTGCCGCCTTGGCGCGCCTCCGGCACGGCCGTTACCGCTTCTTTATAGACTGGCGACGGACCGACAGCTACTTGAAGGACTCCGCATGCAGTACAGCCCAGAAACCGAGCCGAGCGGGTCGATGCCCCCTGGAGCCGAAAGGCTACTGGAGATCGAAGCCTCCGAACTGAGCCCGGGCCAGCGGCTCGTGCTCCCGGACGGAGAGACCACGGCAAACGTCCTCGACGTGGACGCGGTTCTGGACGACTACGAGCAGCCCGCGCTCTACTTCGCTGCGCTCGACAATCACGTGAACCTCCGCGTAGCGCACGGAACGGTGGTGCGGATCGTCGTTCCCAAGCCGAGCCGGCCCGCGGACCTCCTCTTCGCGGGACCGAAGCCGCCGGAGGCCGGGGACGCCGCGAGCGAGCCCGAAACCCCCTCGCCCAAGCGCGAGGGAGGCCGCGCCGATCTGCTGCGGCGGGCGCTTGGCCTCGCGAACCCCCGCGACAACGAGGTGCCGAGCGGCGACGCCGAGGCCCCCTTGAACGCGGCCGAGTCACCCAGGCTTGCCGCGGCTCCCGCAACGGACGACGGCGGCGAGCCCCAGGGAGGGTCGGCCCAGAGTGCGTCTTCCGAAGCAGAGTCCGCCTCGCTGGCCGGGACCGTCCCCGAGTCGGGCCACGAGAAGCCAAGCCACGACGACGCGGGCGGAACCTCCTTCCTCGACGACGCGGCGTTCGACGCCGACTCCCACGACGACGAGCGCCCGCCCACCCGGATCACGCTCGACACGGGGGACGTCGTCGTCGTTCCCGGGAAGTCACGCAGCGAGGCGACCGGGCCCACCGCCGCCCAGCTTGGCCTCATCCCGCCGCTCGAGGGCAACCCCGAGGACCTCATCCGGCACATCGACGCGACCCACCCCGGACGGCACGCCGTCCACGAGCTCTCGGAGCGGCTCGCGCGGGGCGTCAACATGAAATCGGGCGCGTGCCTCAAGGACCTTCGCGACCTTTCGTTCGAGCTCTACCTCGGGCAGCGCGACGCCGACGACTCGCTCAAGGTCGCGGACATCCTCGCGGTCCTCCCGTTCGACGGCAACCCGGGCCGCTGGTCGTCGGTCGAGTCAGCGCTCGCCCTCGCGGCGCACCTTGCCCGCGAACGCAACGAAGAGGGGCGCGCCGAGGTGTACGGCGAGCTCCTGCGAGCGCCCGAGACGGCCGAGACGGATCCGTTCCGGGCCCAGATGGCGGCCCGCGTCCGGCAACGCACGCTCAACGAGCCGAACCTGTACGACAAGGAGGTGACGCGCGCCGCGAACGCCGGGGACGAGGCCGAGGAGCGGAGCTGGCGCATCCTGCGCCTCGACACGCTCCTGCATCTCCGCGCGCACGGCGGCTCCGAGGTCTACGACGACGACGAACTCGACCGTCGAATCCGGATCGAACTCGACGCCGTCGCCCGTTAAGGCAACCGGGCGCCGTCGCCCGCCCCTCGCCATTATCGACGATAACGTACATGATCACCGATCTTGCCAACTATGTACATCACTGGTTAGCATGCTCGGCATGAGCGAAGTGACGATTACCGATGCCCGCGGGCGGCTATCCGCTCTGGTCGACGAGGCCCACCGGGCCCACGAGCCCGTGTACCTGACGCGCCGGGACCACGCCGTCGCCGCGATCGTCGACGCCGACCAGCTCCGCCAGCTCCTTGAGGACGCCGAGGAGCTCGCCGACATCCGCGCCGTGGACGCGGCATGGGAGGAGACCGAACGTCTCGGCGAGACACCGGTCCCCTGGGAGGACGTCAAGAGGGACCTGGGCCTCGTCGAGTGAACTCCTACCGGGTCGAGATCCTCCCCGCCGCCGTCCGCTCGATCAGGAAGCTCCCGCCCGAGGCCAAGCGCCGCATCCAGGCCGTCGTCGAGCTCCTCGCCGACGACCCTCGCCCACCCGCTGCAAGGAAGCTCACCGGGCGCCCTGAATGGCGCGTTCGGACCGGCGACTACCGCATCCTCTACCGCGTCCAGGACGAGGTCCTCCTCGTGGTCGTCGTCGACGCGGGCCACCGCCGCGAAATCTATCGGTGACCCGCGGCCACGAGCGATGAACTCCTAGTCGCCGCGCTAGGCGACCGGCGGCGGGCCGCCCGGCTTGACGAACCGCTCCGCCTTCTCGAGCTGAACCACCTTGGGATCCGTCTCGTCGGCGCCGAAGTCGGAGGGACGCGTCATATCCTTGCCCTGCGGCACCTTGAGCGCGCGGAACACGAGCGTGAGCACGATCGCGACAATCAGGTTGAGCGCGAACGCCGTCACCGCGATGTAGACGTTGATGTCCGTTCCCGGGATCGGCGAGAGCGATCCGCCGAAGTGGGCCTTCGTGTTCGGGTTGACCACGTTGTACGCCGAGATCGTTCCGAAGGCGATGCCGACGGCCCATCCGATGAGCAGGGCCCACCGGTCGAACCAGCGCGTGTACAGGCCCGCAACGACCGCCGGGAACGTCTGGAGGATCCAGATGCCGCCGAGGAGCTGCAGGTTGATCGCGGTGGTCTGGTCCATCGCGATGACGAACACGAGCGCGCCGACCTTCACGAGGAGCGAGACGATCTTCGAGACGTTCGCCTCAGTCTTCGGGTCCGCGTCCGGCTTGAAGAAGTCGCGGTAGATGTTGCGCGTGAACATGTTCGCCGCCGCGATCGACATGATCGCCGCGGGCACGAGCGCGCCGATCGCGATCGCCGCGAGCGCGATCCCCGCGAACCAGGACGGGAAGGCGTCCAGGAACAGCTGCGGGACCACGAGCTGCGGGTTGGCAGACCCGTCGAGGTCGATCGGCTTGGTCCCGGCCTTGATCGCCACGAAACCGAGCAGCGCGAGGAACCCCAGCATGAGCGAGTACAGCGGCAGGATCGCTGCGTTGCGGCGAATCGTGTTGCGTCCCTTCGACGCGAGGACGCCCGTGATCGAGTGCGGGTACATGAACAACGCCATCGCCGAGCCGAGAGCGAGTGTCCAGTAGGACGCGAAGTTCGTGGGGCTCGTGATGAAGACGCCGGCGGGCTTGCCAGTCGCCTGGTTCACCGTGCCGAGCTTGGCCTGCGCCGCGTTGAAGATCGTGTCCCAGCCGCCGAGCTTGATCGGCAGATAGATGACCGCGACGATGATCGCGAGATAGATCAGGATGTCCTTCACGAACGCGATCATCGCCGGCGCGCGCAGGCCCGAGGTGTACGTGTACGCGGCGAGGACAACGAACGCGAGGATGAGCGGGAGGTCGGTCAGAAGCATGTTGCTCGAGCTGCCGAGGCCGAGCACGGTGAGGACCGACTTGATTCCCACGAGCTGGAGCGCGATGTACGGCATGGTCGCGACGATGCCTGTGAGGGCGATGGCGAGCGAGAGCCACCGGCTCCCGTAGCGCCCGCCCACGAAGTCGGCGGCGGTGACGTAGCCGTGCCGGTGGGACACCGACCAGAGCCGGCTCATGATGATGAAGATGATCGGGTACAGCACGATCGTGTACGGCACCGCGAAGAAGCCGCTCACGGCACCCGTGGCGTACATGGCGGCGGGGACCGCGACGAACGTGTACGCGGTGTACAGGTCGCCGCCGAGCAGGAACCACGTGATCCACGTGCCGAAGCCGCGGCCGCCGAGGCCCCATTCGTCGAGGCTGTGCAGCCCCGTGGCTTCCTTCGAGCGCCGCCAATTCGACGCCATGAAGCCCATGATGGCCACGACGACGAACAGCACGATGACGATGGCGAGCGCCACCCAGTTGACTTCGCGGGTCATGCCGCATCACCGCCCTTGGGAGCCGCAGCCGAACCGGCCCCGCGAACTGCCGCCCGCCGTCGTCGGTCTTCCGAGACGGTGAGCCAATAGGCGATGCCGCTCAGGGTCGCCGAGATGGGGACCCACAGGAGCTGGTACCAGTAGAAGAAGGGCATGCCGCCCCATCGCGGCTGATCGAACGAATAGAGCGACGGCACGAGCGGTAGGACGATCGCCGCCGCGAGCAGGATCCCTGCGATGACGTAGGGCAGGGGCCGTGCGGGGCCGCGGGTTGGCGTGTCGCGGGTGGGCCCGCCTGACGAAGCTTCGGAGCTGGGGCGCTGGTCGGGCGCTGGCGTGTCATGACCGGACATCAGGACCTCCTTGTCGGCCGTCCGGCCGCCAACCCAGGTGCAAGAGCGACGGCAGGGCGGAGGGCGCGTAATCCCCCGCCGTCTTTGTATCGCAGTTTGACGCGGCCCGGAAGGGGCCACACCGTCTCTAGCCCGCGATGCCCGCGAGAGCTCCCTCGAGCTGCTTGAAGAGGATGGCCGGGCCGTTGGGATTCGGCAGCTGCGTGTTGATGAGGATTGCGACCGTCATGCCCGTGGAGGGCTGGTACATCGTGAGGGATTCGTAGCCGAGGCCCGTCCCGGTGTGGCCCCACCAGCCGTCGATCTCGCCCGCAGCGAGGCCGTAGGCGTCGTAGTCCGGGCTGCCCGGGTCCGTGCTGGGCTGCGAGATGGCAGTGAGGCGCTGCTGCTGGACGGATACGGGCAGGAGCGCGCCCGAGCCGAGCGCGTGGCCCCACCGCAGGAGGTCGCCGATATCGCCGAACAGCCCGCCCGAGGCGCCGTACAACGACGGGCTCACCTGGGCGAGGCTCTCGAGGTTCGAGTTGCTGTCGATCTCGTACGGCGTCGCGACGGTCCGCGACGGATCGCTGCTCGAGGGGTCGTTCTCCCCCGAGTACCCCACGGAGCCCAGCCCGAGCGGCGTGAGGATGCGCCGCTGGACCTCGTGGTCCCACGAGTTGCCCGTGACGGCCTCGATCACCTTGCCGAGGAGCACGAAGTTCGTGTTGGTGTACTCGTAGGCGCTCCCCGGCGCGAAGTCGAGCGGCTGCGCGAACGCGTAGCCGAGGAGCTGATCGTCCGTGAACGATCCCATGTAGTCGGTGTCGAGCTGGTCCGAGAAGTCCTGCGTGCCCGAGAACTCGGTGAGGCCCGTACGCATCTCGAGGGCCATGCGCACCGTGATCGCGGAGCCCGCGTCCGCGCCGTTGTACCGCAGCGAGGCGACGTCGGGCGCGTAGCGCGAGATCGGGTCGTCGAGGCTCAGCTTGCCCTCCGCGACGAGCTGCAGCACAACCGTCCCCACGAAGCTCTTCGTGATGCTGCGGAAGGCCGAGCGCGTGTCCGCCGACCACGCGACGCCCTCCGACGCGTCCCCCATCGTCGCGAGGTATTGCTTCTGCCCCGAGGACACCGCCACGGCGATGCCGGCCGCGCCCTGGTCCGACACGAACTGGGAGACGACATCCTGCGCCCCGGCGGGCAGGGCCTGCCACGGCTCGCCGGCGCCTGATTGGCTTGCACCCGATTCGCCGGCACCCGATTGGCCGGCACCCGATCGACCAGCGGACGACGACGGCGC
>NZ_JBKZWT010000179.1:0-7427 GCF_047759905.1 Sinomonas sp. G460-2
CACCCGGCGCAGGGGCCGGGCCCCGAACTCGGGCTCGTAGCCGCGCTCGGCGATCCAGGCCACGGCGGCGTCGTCGACGGCGAGGGCGATGCCCTGTGCCGCGAGCCGCGCCTCCGTGCCCCGGAGCTGGAGCCGAACGATCTCGTGCAGCTGCTCGCGCGTGAGCTTCTGGAACAGCACGATCTCGTCGATGCGGTTGAGGAACTCGGGCCGCATGGTCTCGCGCAGCCGGCCCATGATCCTGGCTCGCAGCTCCGCGTCGGTCGGCCCGCCATCCACGCCGCCCGACGCGAAGCCGAGCGCCGCCCCGCGCGTCGCGAGGAACTCGGACCCGAGGTTCGAGGTCATGATGACCACGGTGTTGCGGAAGTCGACCGTGTGGCCCTGGCCGTCGGTGAGCCGCCCGTCGTCGAGCACTTGGAGGAGCAGGTTGAACACGTCCGGGTGCGCCTTCTCGACCTCGTCGAGCAGCACCACGGAGTACGGGTGCCGCCGGACGCGCTCGGTGAGCTGCCCGGCCTCCGAGTAGCCGACGTATCCGGGAGGGGCCCCGACTAGCCGGCTCACGGTGTGGCGCTCGCCGAACTCGCTCATGTCGAAGCGCACCATCGCGGACTCGTCGCCGAACAGCGACGCCGCGAGGGCCTTTGCGAGCTCGGTCTTGCCCACGCCGGTCGGGCCGAGGAACAGGAAGCTCCCCACGGGCCGGCCCGTGTCGCCGAGGCCCGTGCGGTTGCGGCGCACGGACTTCGCGATCGCGGCGACCGCGTCTTCCTGCCCCACGACGCGCCCGTGAAGCTCGTCCTCAAGGCGCGCGAGCCGCTCCCGCTCGCCTTCCGTCACGCGCGAGGCGGGAATGCCTGTGGCGCGAGAGACGACGGCGGCGATCTGGTCTTCGCGGACGACGGCGTCGGGCCGGCTTGCGCGGCTGGCCGCGGCGTCCGTCTGACTTAGGTCGCCAACGACGGCGTCGCTCACCTCGGGCGCGGGAGCCGCGGCTCCGGTCGCGGCGGCCTCGATCCGGGCCGCGATGGCCTCGATCTGGTCGCGCAGGCGCGACGCGAGCTCGTAGTCCTCCGCGGCGACGGCCGCCGACTTGCGTTCTTCGAGCTCGGCCGCGTCGGCGCGAAGACCCTCGAGGTCCACGCGCGGTCCGCGGGCGAGGCTGAGCCGCGCGCCCGCCTGGTCGATGAGGTCGATGGCCTTGTCCGGCAGGTACCGGTCCGTGATGTAGCGGTGCGAGAGTTCGACCGCGGCGCGGATGGCCTCGTCCGAGTAGGTGACCCCGTGGTGCTCCTCGTACCGCGACTTGAGTCCGTTGAGGATGGCGACCGCGTCCTCGACGCCCGGCTCGCCGACCGTGATCGGCTGGAACCGCCGCTCGAGCGCAGGATCCTTTTCGATCTTGCGGTACTCGTCGAGCGTCGTGGCGCCGACGAGGTGCAGCTCGCCGCGCGCGAGCCGAGGCTTGAGGATGTTGCCCGCGTCCATGCCGCCCTCGCCGCCACCGCCCGCGCCGACCACGGTGTGCAGCTCGTCGACGAACGCGATGACGTTCCCATCGGCCGCGATCTCGTCCATGGTCTTTGTGAGCCGTTCCTCGAAGTCGCCGCGGTACCGGGTGCCCGCGAGCATCGCCGGGAGGTCGAGCGAGATGACGCGCCGCCCGTGCAGCTGCGCGGGGACTTCGCCTGCCGCGACGGCCTGCGCGAGGCCCTCGACGATCGCGGTCTTGCCCACGCCGGCCTCGCCGATGAGCACGGGGTTGTTCTTGGTGCGGCGGGCAAGGATCTCGATGGCCTGCTCGATCTCATCGGCGCGGCCGATCACGGGGTCCAGCCTGCCTTCGCGGGCGAGCGCCGTGAGGTCGGTGCCGAACTTCTCCAGCATGGGGCTCTTGACGGTGCCGCGCGCTTCGGCGCCACGGCCTCCGGTGGCGACGGGCCCGCGAGCACCCCGGCGCGGGGTGGGTCGATCGGAGCGAGGCGCGGCGCCGCCGTCGTCCGCGGTTCCCGAAGCGTCCCCGGTGGGTTCGCCGTCCCGGGCCTGGAGTGCCTGTGGCGTGATGCCGAACGCGCCGAGGATCTGGCCCGCGGGCGCGTCCGTGCCGAGGACGAGCGCGAGCAAGACGTGCTCGGGGTCGATGTACGTCGAGCCGAGCGAGCGGGCCACCTTGTAGGCGTCGAGGAACGCGTGCTGCGCCGACTGCGTGAGCGTCGGCGTGACGGGCTCGGCCTCGGGATCCGGCGACGCGGAGGCCTCGGGCAGCCGATCCTCGACGGCCGCGATGACCTCGGCGGGATCCGCCCCGGCATAGCCGATGAGGCCCGCGACGGACTCGGTCTCCGCGAGGGCGCGGAGCACGTGGAGGGCGTCGACCTCCCGGTGGCCGTGCTCGATGGCGAAGCGCCCCGCGGCGTTCAGGACCTGCTGGGTTCCGCGGCTCACAAGCCGCGTGATGTCGATGGGCCGGTTGGGACGGCGCGCTCCCTGGCCCTGAAGGTAACGGGCCAGGAAGTCATCGAACGAGCCGTTCCCGGCGGTGGGGCCGAAGTAGATCGGCATGCGTCCTCCTAGACTTGAGTCGATATCGCTCATGTTCAACCGTGTGGCCGACGAGATATTCCCAAGGGGTTCCGGGGCCCGGGCGCGCGGGCTAGCGTGGCGGCATGACGACCATCGCGAAGAACATCGTCGACACCCTCGCCGCGAACGGGGTCCGCCGCGTCTACGGCCTCGCCGGAGACTCGCTCAACGGCTTCACCGACGCACTCCGGGAGACCCCGAGCATCGAGTGGGTCCACGTCCGCCACGAGGAGGCCGCGGCGTTCGCGGCCGCCGGCGAGGCGGCCCTGACGGGAGAAGTCGCCGTGTGCGCCGGCTCCGCGGGGCCCGGAAACCTCCACCTCATCAACGGCCTCTACGACGCGAACCGCTCACGCGTGCCAGTGCTCGCGATCGCCGCGCACATCCCCAGTACGGAGATCGGCTCGAACTACTTCCAGGAGACGCACCCGCAAGAGGTCTTCCGTGAGTGCAGCGTCTATGCCGAGCAGGTCACTGACCCCGCGCAGATGCCGCGCATCCTCGAGATCGCGCTCCGCACCGCCGTCGAGAAGCGGGGCGTCGCCGTCGTCGTCCTTTCGGGGGACGTCGCGCTCACGCCGGTCGAGACCGAGCGGGTCGCGGTGGTGCGGCGCGCGACGCCGCGGATCGTTCCGAGCGACGCGGAGCTCCGCGAGGCCGCGGGGCTCCTCAATGCGTCGGACAAGGTCACGATCCTCGCCGGCGCGGGAGTCCAGGGCGCGCACAGCGAGGTCATCGCGCTCGCCGACGCGCTCGGCGCACCGATCGTGCACGCGTTCCGCGGCAAGGAGTTCATCGAGTACAACAACCCGTTCGACGTCGGCATGACGGGCCTCCTCGGCTTCAGCTCGGGGTACCGGGCCATGGAAGCCTGCGACGTGCTGCTCATGCTCGGGACCGACTTCCCGTACCAGCAGTTCTACCCGGACAACGCGAAGATCATCCAGGTCGACATCCGCGGCGAGCAGCTCGGCCGGCGCGCGAAGCTCGACCTCGGGCTCGTGGGCGACGTCAAGCACACCGCCGAGGCGCTCCTGCCGCTCCTCGAACGGAAGCAGCGGCGCGCGCACCTCGACGCGTCGCTCAAGCACTACGCGAAGGCCCGCGCCAAGCTCGACGACCTCGCGACGCCCACGAAGAAGGGCCAGGCGCTCCACCCGCAGTACATCACGCGGGTCCTCGACCAGCTCGCCGCCGACGACGCGGTCTTCACCGCCGACGTCGGCACCCCGGTCATCTGGGCGGCGCGCTACCTCACCATGAACGGACGACGGCGGTTGGTCGGCTCGTTCACGCACGGCTCCATGGCAAACGCCCTGCCGCACGCGATGGGCGCGCAGGCCGCCTACCCGGGACGGCAGGTCGTCGCGCTCGCGGGCGACGGCGGGCTGTCGATGCTCATGGGTGAGCTCATCACGATCGTGCAGAACAAGCTTCCCGTGAAGCTCGTGGTGTTCAACAACGCGTCGCTCAACTTCATCGAGCTCGAGATGAAGTCGGCGGGGTTCGTGAACTACGGGACGGGGCTCGACAACCCGAACTTCGCGGCCGTGGCGGAATCGCTCGGCATCAAGGGAGTCCGGGTCGACGAGTCCTCCGAGCTCGAGCGCGGCCTCAAGGAGGCCCTCGCCCACGACGGCCCGGCCCTCGTCGACGTCTCGACCATCCGGCAGGAGCTCGCCATGCCCCCGACCATCACGGCCCAGCAGGCGAGCGGCTTCACGCTGTACGCGCTCCGGACCGTGCTCTCGGGCCGTGGCGACGAGGTGCTCGACCTCGCGAAGACGAACTGGCGCAGGGTGTTCTAGGCCGTCCTGCGTTTGGGGGTCACCTCCAGTGGGTGCGCGACCATCGAGGGGTCACTTTCCGTGGGTTGCACCCACGGGAGGTGACCCCTGGACGGGGAGAGACCCGCGTTTGGTGACCTCTGGACGCTAGCTGGGTCCGGCGTCGAAGGCGCTGCGGGCGTCAAGGATCTTCCGCGCGTGGCTCTCGGCCCAGTCGCGGATCGCGTCGAGCGGGCCGAGGAGGCTCGCGCCGAGCGGCGTGAGCCGATACTCGACGCGCACGGGGACCTCGGCGAAAACAGCGCGGGATACGAGGCCGTCGCGCTCGAGCGTCCGCAGCGTCTGGGTCAGCACCTTGGGCGTGATGCCGCCGACCGCCGCGCGCAGCGCGCTGAACCGGAGCGGCCCGACCTTGAGCGCCTGGACGATGAGCGGGGTCCATTTGTCGCCGATGCGCTGAAGGACGACGCGCGAGGGGCACTCAGGGTCCATGACGTCGAAGGCGAGGCTTTCCACAAGGTAACCATAGCACTTTGAAGTACTTGGTATCTTCCGGATACTGTTGGCGTGTTTGCAAGGCAACACCCTTAGCTTCACGAATCAACGGAAGGACCGCTCATGAAGATCGCCGTCTACGGAGCCACCGGCATGGTGGGAAGCCAGATCGTCGCCGAGGCCGCGCGTCGCGGACACGAGGTGACCGCCCTCAGCCGCAAGGGCGCCGCGGTGGAGGGCGCCGCCGTCGTCCGCGCCGCGGACCTCGCCGACCTCGAAACGTACCGTTCCGCTGCTTCGGCGAACGACGTCGTCGTGCTGGCGACGGCGCCCGACCGCACCGGCGGATCGCGCGAGCCGTACCTCGATGCTCACCGCGCGATCGCCGCGGTGCCGACGGATGCGCGCCTGTATCTTGTGGGCGGCTTCGGCGGGCTGCAGTCGCCGGATGGGACGCGCATCAAGGATCTGCCGGACTTCCCGGCCGAGTACAAGGGCGAATCGGACACGGTGTTCGAGGCGTACGAGGCGCTGCGTGATTCCTCGGCCGGACTCGATGTGACGGTCCAGGCCCCCGCCGCCGTGATCGCCCCCGGCGAGCGGACCGGCGAGTACCGCACGGCCGTCGGTGTCCCCGCGGGCGACTTCATCTCGGCCCAGGACTACGCGGTCGCGGCGCTCGACGAGCTCGAGAACCCGCAGTTCCGCGGAGAAGTCTTCACGGCCGCCAACTGATTTCCTTCAGGGGTCACCTCCCGTTGGTTGGTGACCGTTCAGGGGTCACCTCCCGTTGGTTTAGCCAACAGGAGGTGACCCTTGGATGGTGGGGGACCCGCGTTAGGTGACCCTTGGATGGTGGGGGACCCGCGTTACGTGACCCCTGGACGGTGGGGGACCCGCGTTACGTGACCCTTGGACGGTGGGGGACCCGCGTTACGTGACCCCTGGACGGTGGGGTCAGTAGGTAGCGGCGTTCGGGAGCAGGACGGGCTTCGAGGGCTTCTGGGTGAAGTCGAAGTCGTTCGCGAGGTCGCCGAGGAGCGGGCTGTCCTCGCGAACGTCCGGGCGCGGATCGGGCCGTCCGTCGGTCGCGGGGTCGAGGCGCTGGCCGTGCAGGAAGACGTCCTCGATGAACTTCACGTACGCGTCGTGGCTCAGCGTCTGGTGGTCGATGTAGCCCTTCTTCGCGTACGGGCTGATCACGATCCCGGGCACGCGCAGCCCGTAGCCGTTCTGGTCGACGGCAGGCGGCGTGACGTGATCGTAGAACCCGCCCCAGTCGTCCCATGAGAGGAAGATCGCCGTGCTGTCCCAGTCCGGCCCGGACATGATGGCGTTCACGAGCCCGGTCACGTAGGCCTGGCCCGTGCTCACGAGCGCGGGCGGGTGCTCGCTCACGGCGCTCGTGGGGTCGATCCAGCTCACGGCCGGGAGCGTGCCGTCCTTGGCCGCCGTGTAGAAGTTCGTGAGCGCCTGGACGTTGCCGAGCTGCCCGTCCTCCTTGACGGTGTCGAAGTAGGGGAGCGGGTTCCAGATGCCCGGCGTCTTCGCGTTCTGCGCGACGGGCGCGCAGGAGACGGCCGAATCGTCCCGGCAGTCCGGCTCGGTGCCGTTGAACACGTAGTAGCCCCACGAGACGCCCTGGCTGTGGAGGAGATACGTGAGATCCGTCCAGGCGTAGTCCGGCGCGGGCGCGGGCTTCGCGGTGCGCCGCCCGAAGTCGGGCGGGAGCGCGGGCCCCTGAAGGGCGTTGACGCACGACCGCGGATCGCCCGCCGCGCTGCACTTCGCCGACCACTCCGACACCATGTACAGGTGTTCGGGCAGGCTCCAGGACGCGTTGGGCTCGAACATGTGGTCCTGGAGTGTGTAGTCCTTCGCGTAGGCCCAGTAGTTCGGGAGGTCGCGCGCGTCGTGATAGCCCATGACGTCCGTCGCCGCGGCGCCCGAGCACGCAGGATCGTTCGCGGCGCAGTTCAACGCCGCGTGCTCGGCCTGCGCGATGAAGCCGTCCATCTTCCCGCCGTCGATATCCGCCGTCGCGTTGGTCTCGCTGTGCGGGCCGCCCGAGTTCTTGTCCGCGGGATCGTAGTACGGCTTGACGCACGTGCCGCGCGCGGGATCCGGCACGCACACTGTCGGGACACCGTTCTGCATCGGGATCCCGTCGGCGCCGGGGAACGTGCCGAAGTAGCTGTCGAACGAGCGGTTCTCCTGCATGATCACCACGATGTGCTTGATCTTCGAGAGGCCAGGGTTGGCCGGCGCGCTCACGGCCAGGCGGCTCGAGAACACGAAGACGCCGCCTACCGCGACGAGAAGAAGGACGACGGCGGCCGCGGACACCGCGGTCAGGATCCGGTGGGCGCGAACCCAGCTCCGCAGCCGGCCGCGTGGAGGCGAATCGCCACGCTCCGCCGGCTGTCGCCGCGGGCTCTGGGGTGCTGGTTCGACCACTGTGCGCTCCTCAGGTCACCTGAGCCTCACAGGGAACAGATGCACCGGATGGACACAACATACGCCTTCGCCCAGCGGGGCGGGAGGGACCTGAGGCCCGCC
>NZ_JBKZWT010000018.1:0-30540 GCF_047759905.1 Sinomonas sp. G460-2
ACCGTCCCGAGCGCAACCGGCGCCGGCCACTAGAGGGAATCACCATGGCGGAGGTCGTCCTGTTTCACCACGCGCTCGGGCTCACGCCCGGCGTCGTGGACTTCGCGGACGGCCTCCGCCGTTCCGGCCATACGGTGCACACCCCGGACCTCTTCGAGGGGCGCACGTTCCCGACCATCGACGACGGCGTGGCCCACGCCCAGGAGATCGGCTTCGGCGAGGTGATCGCGCGGGGGACGGCCGCCGTCGAACGTCTCCCGCACCGCGTCGTGTACGCGGGGTTCTCCCTCGGCGTCCTGTCCGCGCAGAAGCTCGCCCAGACCCGATCCGGGGCGGCGGGCGCGCTCCTGTACTACTCGTGCGTTCCGCTCGCTGAATTCGGCGGTGCGTGGCCCTCCGGCGTCCCGGTCCAGATCCATGGGATGGACGCGGACCCCTCCTTCGTGAACGAGGGCGACCTCGACGCCGCGCGCGAACTCGTGGACTCGGCCGATCACGCCGAGCTCTTCCTGTATCCGGGCAGCGGCCACTACTTCGCCGACCCCACGCACCATGACTACGATCAGGCGGCCGCCGAGCTCCTCGTGCGCCGCACGCTGGCGTTCCTCGCCGAGCTCTAGCGGCCCGCGGCCACGTCGGCGCGGCGGGCCCCGGAACGCAGGGCCAGTACGGTCAGGGCGAGCATCTCGATCCCTGTCCACACGAGCGTTCCTCCCGACACCTCCGGGGAGAAGCTCAGCGCGCCATCGTGCAGTGCAACCGCCGCGAAGTATGGCGCCCAGAACACCACGGGCGCGAGCGCGAGGGCTGTCACGAGCCGAGCGGGACGGTCCGGCGCGGGCCGCAGCGCGAGCCACACAAGCCCCACAACCGCGCCGCCCACCGCGGCGGCGCCCAGGAGCCATAGGTCCCGCAGCGCGACCATCATCTGGAGCGCGGCGGAGGGCACGAACACCATCGCCGCGGGCACGACGGCGGCGAGCCGCCAGCGGAGCGACAGCAGCAGCACCGGGACGAACAGTGCTGCGGTGGAGACGAAGAACGAACCGAGCGACACGATGATCGACGACGACGTCGGCTCGCCCACGATGCGCGCCCCGCCCGCCGTCGGCACGAACGTCTGGATGAGCCCGTGCCGCGCGTAGACGGCGAACTCCTGGAGGATGAAAGCAGCGACCATGCCGCACAGCATCGCGCTCACCACCGCGGGGATGAGCCCCGGCCACGACCGCGCAGACGACCGCCGGGCGGCCGCGAACGGCGCCCCGAGGATCAGGAGGCCGCCGGTCGCGAGCCCCAAATGGGACGGGCTGAACAGCGCCTTGATGCTCTGCTCGATTCCGAACACCGAGTGCCGAGCGAAATCCGCGACGCCCGAGGCGAGGAACAGGAGGACTCCGGCGGCGGCGGCGCCGTAGCCAGCCGGGATTGCGGAGATCCACGGCGTGCCGCGCGCGTGGCGCCGCCACGTCAGGGCGGCGATCCATACCGCGCACGCCGCGAATCCCGAATACAGGATTGCGTGCCACGGGGTGAAGAACGTCTCCAGATCGGGGAGGTTGTTGTGGGCCCAGCCGTCGACGTACGTGCCGGTGAGGAGCCACACCCCGGCGACGAGCGTGAGAACGTCCTCGGCCGTGTTCGTGGGCCGGCGCACGGCCGCGGGCGGGCCGGCGAAAGTGGGGGCTGCAGCGGCGTCCATGCGTCTACGGTAGGTCCGTCACGGGCGCTCCGGGAGATCCTGAGCCTCCCAGGTCCGTCGCTCGTGCTCGGCCGCCGCCTGAGCCCGCCCCTAAGCCCGCCGCAGCGTCAGAGGCCCGCGAGCAGTTCCCGGGCGACGTCGTCAGGCGACGGCGTCCCGGCGACCTCCGCGGAGAGCCGCCGCGCTGCCGCGCGATGCTCGCCGTCCCCGAGCAGCCGGCCCACGGCTTCGGCGATGCCGTCGACGTCGAGCCCGGACGCGCCGGAGAGACCCACGCCGGCCCGGTCGATCGCCTCCGCATTGAAGAACTGGTCGGCGCCCTGCGGAACGACGAGCTGGGGAACCCCGTGCTCGACGGCGGCGAGCATCGTGCCTGAGCCGCCATGATGGACGATCGCGTCAAGCGTCGGCAGGATGGCGGCCTGTGGGACGAAGCGGTGCAGGCGCACATTGTCCGGCATGTCGCCGAGGGCCGCCGGATCGCCCTCGGGCCCGCACGCCACGACGACCTCCGCGTCGGTGCGCGCCGCACCGAGCACGGCCGTGCGAAGGGCCTCCACGGCGCCGAAGGAGACGGTCCCGAGCGTCACGAACACGCGCGGCCGCCCACCGGCCGGAGGCGCGAACAGCGACGGGTCCGTCTCGGGCGCCGGCTCGCTCCACGCCGTCGTCCGCACGGGGATCCGGGTCTCGGGCCTCGACTCCGAGAGCGTCTGGAGGCCTACGGGAAACGGGTCGATGTATCCGGCCGCGTCGAAGCCCATCGACGCGCCCGCGACCTCCCACGGCTTCCTCGGATCATCCCCGTCGGCGGCTCTGGCAACCGCAGGGAGGCTCCCGAGGAACGGGGACCATTGCGTGATGCCGAACGTGAGGGCGCGGGCGCCGACCTCGTCCGCGACGACCTTCGCCGCGGGGAACATCGTCTCGTAGATCACGAGATCCGGGGTCTCCGCGGCCCACTGCTCGCGAAGCATGGGCGCTGCGTGGCGCGAAATCACGTTCCCAAAGAAGGAAGGCACCCAGCGCTCGCGGAAGTTGTCCCTGACCTCAGGGAAGGTCGACATGACCTCGGCAGTCACCGCACCGATCGTCGCTCCGTCGGGAAAGCCGGGCCGCGTCGGGATGTCGAGGCGACCGTGGAACGGAGTGCCGACGGCCACGTGGACGTCCGCGCCCGCGCGCTGGAGGGCGAAGGCGAGCGGCATGAGCGGGTAGAGGTGGCCGTAGGCCGGGGAGGAAGCAAGGGCGACTCTGGGAGCCATGGGGGTCCTCACGAGTGAAGGGCTGCAGGGATTTCGCTACTTGAGGAACTTGGACGTCGTGCGGTCGGCGAGCAGTTTGCCGCCGGTCTGGCACGTGGGGCAGTACTGCAGCGCGCTGTCCGAGAACGTGACCTCGCGGATCGTATCGCCGCACACGGGGCAGGCCTCTCCGGTGCGGCGGTGCACGCGCATGCTGGCCCGCTTCTCGTCCTTGAGGTCCTCTGGCGGCCTTCCGATCGCCTCGGTGGTCGCGCCCTCGAGCGTGCTGCGGAGGGCCGCATAGAGCCGCTCCGTCTCGCCGTCGTCGAGCGTTGACGCGACCGCGAACGGCGAGAGCTTCGCGAGGTGGAGGATCTCGTCGCTGTACGCGTTTCCGATCCCCGCGATGATCTTCTGGTTCCGCAGGAGCCCCTTGATCTGCTGGCGCTTGTTCAGGAGCGAGCGGAATCGCTCGAGCGTGAAGCTGTCCTCGAGCGGCTCGGGGCCGAGCTCAGCGATCGCGGGCACGTCCTCGAGCCTCCGGACGATCCACACGGCGAGGCGTTTCCAGGTTCCGGCCTCGGTGAGGTCGATGCCCGTGGTCTCCTCCCCGCGCACGAACCCGAAACGCGCCGCGGAATATCCCTTGCCGCGGCCCAGGGTGGCCTCGGGCAGCTCGTCGTGGACCTTCACCCAGCCGCCCAGGGCCAGATGGACGACGACGAGAAGCCGGCCCCCGCCGTCGTCCGCGCCTTCCCCGGAAGACCCGTCTGGCGCGACGCGGAACACGAGGTATTTGCCCCGCCTGCCCACGGATTCGATCGAGCGCCCCACGAGATCGGTGTAGGGCGGACTGGCCGTTTTGAGGGCGGAGGGCGACACGACGAACACGCGGTCCACGGTCGCGCCAGCGAGCCGGGCGTCGAGGAACGCCGCAAGCGCCGTGACCTCTGGAAGTTCGGGCATGGCTGCCTTTCGTCCGGTCGGCTCCGCAGCCCGGCCGCCATGCGGGGCAGGCAGGCCGCATCACCCTCCATCGTGGCAGAAAAAGGCGCCCTGAGCGGTGGTTTTCTTATGCCTATACTTTCAGCGACACGGCCCTGACGGAAGCGCCAGAGCGCTCCCAACCCGACGAAAGGCGAGCCCCCATGAGCAACGTCCCCGCCGATCTTTCCTACACCGCCGAGCACGAGTGGGTCACGGTCGCCGACGGCGACGGGATCGTCCGCGTCGGCATCACCGACTTCGCTCAGGACGCCCTCGGCGACGTCGTCTACGTCCAGATGCCGGAGGTCGGCACCGAGGTGAGCGCGAACGCCGTCGTGGGCGAGGTCGAGTCGACCAAGAGCGTGAGCGACATCTACGCTCCTGTCTCCGGCACGGTCGTGGCCCGGAACGAGGCGCTCGACGGCGATCCGGCCCTCGTGAACTCGGATCCGTACGGCGACGGCTGGCTCATCGATGTCAAGCTGAACGACCCGGCAGAGGTCGAGGATCTGCTCAGTGCGTCGCAGTACGAACAGCAGGTAGGGTAGACATCTGGGTAGTACGTCTTTAGAGGAGGAATGATGGGGACCGAGGAGCGTCGCGGGCTCGACGCAGGTGAGGCCACGCAACGCGACATCTCAGCGTCGGAGACCACATCGATCCATCTGCCACCCGTGGTTCCGGAGCCTCCCCGGGACCGGCAGCTGACGGCTGAGGAGGCCGCCGCCATCGCGGCGCTCCCGCACGGCTCGGCCCTCCTCATCGCCCACACAGGCCCGAACGCGGGCGCGCGCTTCCTGCTCGACTCGGAGGCGACGACGGCGGGACGTCACCCCAACGCGGACATCTTCCTCGACGACGTGACCGTCTCGCGCCGTCACGCCGAGTTCCGCCGCACCCCGAGCGGTGCCTTCGAGGTCGTCGACGCGGGGAGCCTCAACGGCACCTACGTCAACCACGACCGCGTGGACAGCGTGACGCTCCGCAACGGTTCCGAGGTGCAGATCGGCAAGTTCCGGCTCACGTTCTACATGAGCCCCGCGCGGGCCACGCGGTGAGGCACACCGCCTAGGGGGCGCGCATGGCACTCTCTCATCCGGAGCGCCGGGGGTCCACAACCCTCAACATCGGGGAGGTCCTGGCCGCGCTGGCCGAGGACTTTCCCAGCATGACCGCGTCCAAGATCCGCTTCCTCGAGGAGAAGGGGCTCATCTCGCCCCAGCGGACCCCGGCGGGCTACCGCCAGTACGGCGAGGGCGACGTGGAGCGGCTGCGCTTCATCCTCGCCCTGCAGCGTGACCAGTACCTTCCGCTCAAGGTCATCAAGGACTATCTCGACGCGATCGATCGCGGCGAACGCCCCGAGAACCTTCCCGGCGGCCTGACGCTCTCGCCGCGGGCCGTGAGCGAGGACGTGGCGGCCGAGCTGCGGACAACACGTTCGCGCTCGCTCTCCGAGGAGCAGCTGCGCGCGGAGTCCGGCGCGAGCGCGACCCTCGTCGAGACCCTGCGGAGCTACGGGCTCATCTCGACCGAGGACGGGCGCTACGACGAGCACGCGCTCCAGGTGGCCCGCGCGTGCGTCCAGCTTGAGTCGCACGGCATCGAGCCGCGCCACCTTGGGCCGTTCCGCGCCGCGGCGGAGCGTGAGTTCGGGCTTGTGGAGCGAGCCGTCGCCCCCATCGCGTCGCGGCGGGACGACGCCTCGCGCGCCCGAACGGCGGAGACGGCGCGGGAGATCAGCGATTTGTGCCTGACCTTGCACCGGGCCTTGGTGCACGGTCGGATTTCGAGAATGGAGGGGTGATGATCGAAGTTGAGGTCGTAGGCGTGCGCATCGAGCTGCCGTCCAACCAGCCGCTCGTGCTCCTCCGGGAGAAGCACGGGGAGCGGCACCTTCCGATCTGGATCGGCACGGCCGAGGCCAGCGCGATCGCCCTCGCCCAACAGCACGTCGTCCCGCCGCGCCCGCTCACGCACGATCTGCTCGTCAACGTGGTCCACGGGCTGGGCCGCCAGGTGGTGAGCGCGACGATCGTGGCGGTGCAGGACAGCGTCTTCTACGCCCAGCTCGGCTTCGACGACGGGACGGTCATCGAGTCCCGCGCGTCGGACGCCCTCGCCGTGGCGCTGCGGGTCAATTGCCACATCTGGTGCGCGGACTCGGTGCTCGAGGAGGCCGGCGTCCAGCTCGCCGAGGGCAGCGAGGAAGGCACGGAGGAGGCGGCACCCAGCACTGACGAGGAAGAACGTGAGATGCGTCGCTTCCGCGAGTTCTTGGCCGACGTTGAGCCTGAGGACTTCGACGAGTAGATCCGACACGGTGACGCTCAAGGCCGAGGTCTTTGATTTCGCTTCCCCTCGGTTCTAACGTCGTTGATGGAAGCTCCCATTGCATCCCCGGCAGGCTCGGGCGACACTGGAAGTTGCACTGGCGTTTGTAATTACAGTGCTGGTCTTCGGTCGCCTCCCTCTCCTGGGCGGTGCAACATCCCCAGCGGGAGCGAGAGAAGGAGGGTGACGTGAGTCCTCAAGGCGATTCGGGAAAGTTGAACCGCGCCAGCGGTCCCGGCACCGATGTTCCCATCGGCGAGCAGGGCCTGCTGTTCAGCGAAGACCTGCCCGTGCTTGACGAAGAGGCCGGCTACCGTGGCCCCACCGCATGCAAGGCCGCCGGCATCACGTATCGGCAGCTCGACTACTGGGCTCGTACGGGTCTCGTCGAGCCAACCGTGCGCGGCGCGGCTGGCAGCGGCTCCCAGCGGCTCTACGGATTCCGCGACATTCTGGTCCTCAAGGTCGTCAAGCGGCTGCTCGACACGGGCGTGTCGCTCCAGCAGATCCGCATCGCGGTGGGTCACCTCCGCGAGCGTGGCGTCGAGGACCTCGCCCAGATCACGCTCATGAGCGACGGCGCGTCGGTGTACGAGTGCACGTCCGCCGACGAGGTCATCGATCTCGTCCAGGGCGGGCAGGGCGTCTTCGGCATCGCCGTGGGCCGCGTGTGGCGCGAGGTCGAGGGCAGCCTCGCCGAGCTCCCGAGCGAACACGCAGAGGATCAGGCCTTCCCGGGCGACGAGCTGAGCCGGCGCCGGGCCGCGCGGAAGATCGGCTGACAACTTCACGACGGCGGCCTTTCGGCCGTGCGGCAAAGGGCACCCCGTGCGGGGTGCCCTTTTTCGGTGTTCTGGGCGAGCCTGTGTTCTGGCGAGCGCTGCCCCGGTCTAGCGGGTGGACCGCGGGCGGAACTCGCGGCTCTGCTTGACCACGGAGACGAGCAGCTGGTCATAGAGCGCCGCGGTGCTGCGGGCGGCGTCGCCCGGCCAGTGGTGCACGGCGTGCGCGGCGCCCTGGATCTGCTGCCAGTTCGCGAGTTCTGGGATGGTCGGGGCGAGCAGGAGCGGGCCGAACATCTGCTTCATCTCTTCGAGGCGGTAGGCGTGCTCGGTCGACGACGGGCGAACCCGGTTCGCGATGATGCCGGCGGGGGCCAGCTTCGGCGCGAACTCCTCGCGGAACAGCTGGATGGCCCGCATGGTGCGTTCCGTGCCGGCCACGGAGAAGAGCCCCGGCTCCGCGACGAGCAGCACGCGGTCGCTCGCGGTCCACGCCATGCGGGTGAGCCCGTTGAGCGACGGCGGGCAGTCGACCAGGACGAGCTCGTAGTTGTCGATTCCTTCGAGCACCGACGCGAGACGCCTGAGGTCGCGCCGCCCGAGGTCGGGCCGGTCGTAGACGCTGCTGAGCGAGCCGCCGAACGCGACGTCGAGCACGCGACTCTTGCGCCCGTCGAGATTTCCGGCGCGGGTAACCCAGCTGCTGTTGACAACGTTCTCGGCGATCCGCACGCGGCGCGGCGTCTTGAGCATCCGGGCGACCTCGGCCTTTCCGTCCGCGGCCACGCCGAGGGCGGTGGAGGCGTCGGCGTGGGGGTCGAGGTCCACGACAAGCGTCGGAATGCCGGCCGCGAGGGCCGCCGACGCCAGGCCTGTGGTCACGGAAGTCTTCCCAACCCCACCTTTGAGGCTGCTGATGCTGACTACTTGCACTGGAGAATCCACACCTATCCGCTGGCCGACTCCCCACCATCTTAGTGGCCGACGAAGAGCGCTGAGAGCCACGTCCCCGCCGGCTGCTCGTGCACATTACACGGTCTGTCATCGTGATTCCGGGCACACGCCATTGAGTTGGTAGTTTTCAGGGATAGAGACTAGGCACCACCTAGCTGAACCCATCCGTGCCCCGAACGAGGAGTCGACGTGTTCTCGAAAATTTTGGTGGCCAACCGCGGAGAGATCGCCATCCGAGCTTTCCGCGCAGGCTACGAACTAGGTGCCAAGACCGTCGCCGTCTTCCCTTACGAAGACCGCAATTCGATCCACCGCCAGAAGGCGGACGAGGCCTACCTCATTGGCGAGGAAGGGCACCCCGTCCGGGCCTACCTGGACATCGAGGAGATCGTGCGGGTCGCCAAGGAGTCCGGCGCTGACGCGATCTACCCGGGTTACGGGTTCCTCTCGGAGAACCAAGGCCTGGCCAAAGCAGCCGCCGAGGCCGGCATTACCTTCGTGGGCCCACCAGCGGAGGTGCTCGAGCTCGCGGGCCACAAGGTGCACGCGCTCGAGGCTGCCCGCAAGGCCGGCATCCCCGTGCTCAGGTCGAGCGCGCCCAGCTCGGACGCCGAGACGCTCCTGGCCGCGGCGAGCTCGATCGGCTTCCCGATCTTCGTCAAGGCCGTCGCGGGCGGCGGCGGGCGAGGCATGCGCCGCGTCGACACCCCCGAGGCCCTCCCGGAAGCCCTCAACGCCGCGATGCGCGAGGCGGACGCGGCCTTCGGCGACCCGACCGTGTTCCTCGAGCAGGCCGTGCTGCGGCCGCGTCACATCGAGGTTCAGGTCCTCGCCGATGCCGAGGGCAACGTGGTCCACCTCTTCGAGCGCGACTGTTCCCTCCAGCGGCGCCACCAGAAGGTCATCGAAATCGCGCCGGCGCCGCAGCTCGACGAGTCGATCCGCCAGGCGCTCTACGCCGACGCCGTCAAGTTCGCGAAGGCGCTTGGCTACGTGAACGCTGGGACCGTGGAGTTCCTCGTCGACACGGTCGGGGACCGCGCCGGTCAGCACGTGTTCATCGAGATGAACCCCCGCATCCAGGTCGAGCACACGGTCACCGAAGAGGTCACGGACGTGGACCTCGTGCAGGCCCAGCTGCGCATCGCATCGGGGGAGACGCTCGCCGATCTCGGGCTCACCCAGGATTCGATCCAGCTCAAGGGTGCCGCCCTCCAGTGCCGTATCACCACCGAGGATCCCGCGAACGGCTTCCGCCCCGACGTCGGCAAGATCACGGGCTACCGCTCGGCCGGCGGCGCGGGGGTGCGCCTCGACGGCGGCACCGTCTACCAGGGCGCCGAGATCAGCCCGCACTTCGACTCGATGCTCGTCAAGCTCACGTGCCGCGGCCGCGACTACGCGACGGCCGTCAAGCGCGCGCGCCGCGCTCTCGCCGAGTTCCGCATCCGCGGTGTGTCCACCAACATCCCGTTCCTGCAGGCCGTCCTCGATGACAAGGACTTCGTCGCGGGCAACGTCGCCACCTCGTTCATCGACGAGCGTCCGGAGCTCCTGAGCGCTCGGAGTTCCGCCGACCGCGGCACGAAGCTCCTGACGTGGCTCGCGGACGTGACGGTCAACAAGCCGAACGGCGAGCTCACCGTCCACGCCGATCCGCGCGCCAAGCTCCCCGCCGCGAACGCTTCGTCGGCGCCCGCCGGATCGCGCCAACGCCTGCTCGAGCTCGGCCCCGAGGGCTTCGCGAAGGCCCTGCGCGAGCAGTCCGCCGTCGCGGTGACGGATACCACGTTCCGCGACGCGCACCAGTCGCTGCTCGCGACGCGCGTCCGGACGCGTGACCTCGTCGCCGCCGGACCGGCCGTCTCGGCGCTCACCCCGCAGCTCCTCTCCGTCGAGGCGTGGGGCGGTGCGACCTACGACGTCGCGCTCCGCTTCCTCGGCGAAGACCCGTGGCAGCGGCTCGCGGCGCTCCGCGCGGCGATCCCGAACGTCTGCCTCCAGATGCTCCTGCGGGGGCGCAACACGGTCGGCTACACGCCGTACCCCGAGGAGGTCACGGACGCGTTCGTCAAGGAAGCGGCAGCGACCGGCATCGACATCTTCCGCATCTTCGACGCGCTCAACGACGTCAACCAGATGGCCCCGGCCATCCGCGCCGTCCGCGAGACGGGCACCGCGGTGGCCGAGGTCGCGCTGTGCTACACGGGCGATCTCCTCGACCCGAACGAGTCGCTCTACACGCTGGACTACTACCTCGGGCTCGCGCAGAAGATCGTCGCCGCCGGCGCACACATCCTCGCGATCAAGGACATGGCCGGGCTCCTGCGGCCCGCCGCGGCAGCGAAGCTCGTCAGCGCGCTGCGCGAACGCTTCGACCTCCCCATCCACCTGCACACGCATGACACCGCAGGCGGCCAGCTCGCGACGCTGCTCGCGGCGGTCGACGCGGGCGTCGACGCGGTGGACGTCGCCTCGGCCTCCCTCGCGGGAACCACGAGCCAGCCGCCCGCGTCCGCCCTCGTCGCGGCCCTCGCGCACACCCCGCGCGACACGGGCATCTCGCTCGAGGCCGTGAGCGCGCTCGAGCCGTACTGGGAGGCCGTGCGCCGCGTGTATGCGCCGTTCGAGTCGGGCCTGCCCGGCCCCACGGGCCGCGTCTACCGCCACGAGATCCCGGGCGGCCAGCTCTCCAACCTCCGCCAGCAGGCCATCGCGCTCGGCCTCGGTGAGCGGTTCGAGGCCATCGAGGACATGTACACCGCCGCGGACCGGATCCTCGGCCACCTCGTCAAGGTCACGCCGTCGTCCAAGGTCGTGGGCGACCTCGCGCTCCACCTGGTCGGCCTGAACGCCGATCCCGCGGACTTCGAGGAGAACCCCCAGAAGTACGACATCCCGGACTCGGTCATCGGCTTCCTCGGCGGCGAGCTCGGCGACCCGCCCGGCGGCTGGCCCGAGCCGTTCCGCTCGAAGGCGCTCCAGGGCCGCACGGTCAAGGTCCGCGAGGAGCAGCTGAGCCCGGAGGACTCGGACGCGCTTCGCGGCGACTCCGCGACCCGGCGGGCCACGCTCAACCGGCTTCTGTTCCCCGGCCCGACGAAGGACTACCTCGCGAGCCGCGAGGCGTACGGGAACCTCGCGGTGCTCGACACGCGCGATTACCTCTACGGGTTCCAGCGCGGCAAGGAGCACGTGATCGAGCTCGAGCGCGGCGTGCGGCTCATCGCTCAGCTCGAGGCGGTGTCGGAGCCGGACGAGAAGGGCATGCGCACCGTCCTGGCCCTGCTCAATGGCCAGTCTCGCCCCGTCTCGGTGCGCGACCGGTCCGTTGAGAGCAACGTCAAGCAGGCCGAGAAGGCGGACCCGGCGAACCCGAACCACGTCGCGGCGCCGTTCGCTGGCGCCGTCACCGTGACGGCGAACGAGGGCGATGCCGTCAAGGCTGGCGACACGATCGCGACCATCGAGGCCATGAAAATGGAGGCGTCCATCACAACGCCAGCCACGGGAACGGTCTCGAGGGTCGTCATGAACGGGGTCCAGCAGGTCCAGGGCGGCGATTTGCTGCTCGTCGTGTCGCCTGCCTGACCGCCAAATTCGGGGCTCCGGGGCGGGCAAGCGGCTACACTGACAGCGATCAGAGGCTGGGGCGGCGGAGCGTGAGCGCCGCCGCCCCAGCCTCCTCAAACGTCACCCAGTGACTGACCGACGAGCCTGAGCGGGAGCAATGACCGAGGAGAACACGCACCAGCACGACGCCGAGCCTGAGGGCGTCGCCGAGCCCACTCCGGAGGCCGAGGACGCCGCGAACCAGCCAACGGAGGCGGCGAAGGCCGTCGACGAGGGCGCCGAGACCAGCCAGGCTGCGGAGCACGAGGGGGAGACGCACGACGGCGGCGAGGAGCCTGCCGAGGCCGGCGCGCCGATCGAAGTGGTCACCGTTGCCGATGCGCAGGACCGCTCGTCCGCGGGCTCGCTCGCGGCCCTCACGATGCCTGAGCCGGTCCTCGGCTCGCTCGTGCCACCGGAGCCCGGGCGGCCGCCCGCGGGGTACCTGCCCCAGTCGCGGCTTCAGCCTGCGGAGGAGACCGAGCCGACCCGGATGACCGTCGGCGACCCGCAGCCTCACGTCGCCGCGGAGCCTGTTGTCGAGCACGCGGAGGCCGCGCCCGAGGCCGCCGTCAGTGAGCGGCGCGCGCGTCCCACCGGACCCGAGCCGGCCTCGTCCCTCACGTCCGATCGACTCATCGAGAAGGTCGCATCGCCGCCCGTGGGCAGCTGGCGCCTGTGGCTCTACAAGCTCACGTTCGGATACGTGAACCTCGGCGACTCAGACGCCGTGCGGATGCAGCGTGCCCTCGAGCATCGCATCTCGATCCGCCTCGGGGACCGCACGCGCTACGTGCCGATCCTGTCGCGCAAGGGCGGCGTGGGCAAGACGACCGTCACGACCCTGCTCGGCATGGCCCTCGCGGGGCTCCGCGAGGATCGGGTGATCGCCCTCGACGCGAACCCCGATCGCGGGACGCTCTCCGATCGCAACCCCGGGCGCGCCAACTTCACCGCGCGGAGCCTCGTCAAGGACCGCTTCGGCGTCGACTCGTTCGCGCAGCTTTCCGCCTACACGGCCCGCGAGGGCTCGCGGCTCGACGTCCTCGCGTCCGATGCGGACCCCATGGTCGCCGACGCGTTCGACGACGGCGACTACCGCGCCGTGACGGACATCTTGGGCCGGTACTACTCGATCGTCCTGACCGACTCGGGAACGGGCATGGTCCACTCGGTCATGAAAGGCACGCTCGACAAGGCTGACGCCGTGGTTCTCGTCTCGGGCGGCAGCGTCGACGAAGCCCGCCTCGCCTCCGAGACCCTCTCGTGGCTCGAGGCGCACGGCCGGCACGACCTCGTGAAGAAGGCCATCGTCGTGGTCAACATGGCTGCCGGCGACGGGACCCGCGTGGACATCGACGAGATCGAGGATCACTTCCGCACGCGCGTGGCCCACGTGATCCGCATCCCGCACGATCGCCACCTCGCCGAGGGCTCGCAGATCGAGTTCGAGAAGCTCCGCTCCGAGACGCGGCGCGCGGCCAACGAGCTCGCCGCCCTCGTGGTGGACGAGCTCATCGACTGACGCCCTCGCGACCGGGGAAATCCCGAGCCGGCGGTCTTCAGACGGCCGTCGGCTTCGGCGTCGAGTAGATCTGGTCGACGACGTCCCCGAAGTCGGCCATGACCTTGGCGCGCTTGACTTTGAGCGAGGGCGTGAGGTGCCCCGACTCCTCCGTGAAGTCGGTTGGAACAACCCGGAACGCCTTGATCGCCTCGGCCTTGGACACCGAGCCGTTCGCTCGGTCGATCACGGTCTGCACGTGCTCGCGGACCACGATGTTGTCCGTGGCCTCCGCGACGGTCAGCGCGGGCTGGCCGTGGCGTTCGAGCCAGCCCGGGAGGGCCTCCTCGTCAAGCGTCACGAGCGCCGCGATGAACGGCCGCCCCTCGCCGACCACCACGACCTGGGAGACGAGCGCGTCCGCGCGGATCTGGTCCTCGAGCTGCGCGGGGGCCACGTTCTTGCCGCCCGCCGTGACAATGATCTCCTTCTTGCGTCCCGTGATCGTGAGGTAGCCGTCGGGGTCGAGTTCGCCGATATCGCCCGTGTGGAACCAACCGTCGGTGAACGTCTCGGCCTGAAGCTCAGGCAGCTTGTAGTAGCCGCGCATGACGCACACGCCCTTGGCGAGGATCTCGCCGTCGTCCGCGATGCGCACGGCGTTGCCGGGCAGCGGCGCGCCCACGGTGCCGATCTTGATGAGCGACGGCGTGTTGACGCTGATCGGGGCAGTCGTCTCGGTGAGGCCATACCCTTCGAGCACGAGGAGGCCGATGCCGTGGAAGAAGTGGCCCAGGCGCTTGCCGAGCGGCCCGCCGCCCGAGACCGCGTAGCGGATGTGCCCGCCCATCGCGGCCCGCAGCTTGCGGTACACGAGAGCGTCGAAGAGCGCGTGCCGAAGCCGGAGGCCCACGCCGGGCTTCCCGCCGTCGTCGTGCGCGGCTGACCACGAGATCGCGGTCTCCGCGGCCGCGGCGAAGATCTTGCCGCGGCCCTCGTTCTCCGCCCTCGTGCACGCCGAGTTGTAGACCTTCTCGAACACGCGCGGGACGGCCAGGATGAACGTCGGCTGGAAGCTCTGGAGGTCCGGGAGCAGGTTCTTGATGTCCGGCGTGTGGCCCACTTGGACGCCTGCCGCGACCGCGAGCACCGAGATGAAGCGCGCGAACACGTGGGCGAGGGGGAGGAACATGATGGTTTTCGCCCCGGGCGTGAAGACCTCGCTCACGGCCGCGACCGCGTTTTCGGAGAGCCCCACGAAGTTGCCGTGCGTGAGCTCGCAGCCCTTGGGCCGCCCGAGCGTGCCCGAGGTGTAGATGATGGTCGCGAGCGAGTCGAGCGTCGCGGCGGAGCGGCGGGCCTCGAGCTCCTCGTCGGTGACGCGGGTGCCGGCCGCGCGGAGCTGATCGAGCCCCGCCGGGGTCATCTGCCACACGTTCTTGACGGGCAGGCCCTCGGAGTCAGCGGCAATCCGGATGATGTCCTCGTGGCCCGCCGTCTCGCCGAAGGCCGCGATCGCGCCCGAATTGCCGAGGTTCCATGCCACCTGGGACGGTGAGGAGGTCTCGTAGATGGGCACGGACACGGCGCCCGCGAACCAGATCGCGAAGTCGACGAGCGCCCATTCGTAGCATGTGCGTGCCATAATCCCGATGCGGTCGCCGGGGCCGATCCCGCTCGCCATGAGTCCCTTGGCGAGTTTCTCGACGTCGGCCCGGAACTCCTTGGCGCGGATGTCCTGCCAGGCGCCCGAGGCGTCGCGGCGGGCGAAGATCGCGGGATTGGCCGGCTTCTCTGCCTGCTCGACGACGAAGTCCGTCGTGTTCCGCGCAACTGCATGGGGAACAAGGGGCGGGACGATCTTCTCGCGCACGGTGACTCCTTTGCTGTGCCCACAGGGGGTCCTGACCCCACAGGGGGTGCTTACCTCAACCATAGCCAAGGCGGCGGCGGTGTGGCCTCCGCCACTTTGCGAAAGCTACTGGCCAGTAACATTACCCGGGAGGCCGCGAGTCCGCCACTGTCCGCAGCCATAGACTGGGCCGGTGCCCATTCAACGACGCCCTTTCCCGCCGCGCCGCCCGGCCGGCCCCCGACTCCGACGCCGCGGGCTCGCGATCGGTATCGACATCGGCGGCACGAAGGTCGCGGCTGGAGTGGTCGACGCCGACGGAACGATCCTGCGGGAGGCCCGCCGCGCGACGCCCGGCTCGCAACCCCGTGAGGTCGAGCGGGTCATCGTCGAGCTCGTCGACGAGCTGAGCGGCGACCATCGCATTGCCTCGGTGGGCATCGGCGCGGCCGGTTGGATGGACCTCGACGGCGGCACCGTGCTGTTCAGCCCGCACCTCGCGTGGCGCAACGAGCCCCTGCGCGACAACCTCGAGCGGCTCCTGCGGCGCCGAGTCCTCCTCACGAACGACGCCGATGCCGCCGCGTGGGCCGAATGGCGCTTCGGCGCGGGCCGGGGTGAGCCGCGGCTCGTGTGCATCACGCTCGGCACGGGCATCGGGGGAGCGATGGTCATGGGCGGTCGCGTCGAGCGCGGCCGCTACGGGGTTGCAGGGGAGTTCGGCCACCAGATCATCATGCCGGGCGGCCACCGCTGCGAGTGCGGGAACCGAGGCTGCTGGGAGCAGTACGCATCCGGGAACGCGCTGGGCCGCGAGGCGCGCGAGCTCGCGCGGGCGAATTCGCCTGTCGCGCAGGAGATCATCAAGGCCGTCGGGGGAGACGTCGACTCGATCACGGGCGCGGTCGTCACAGAACTCGCGCGGCTCGGCGACCCGGCTTCACGCGAGCTGCTCGAGGACGTGGGCGAATGGCTCGGCCTCGGCCTCGCCAACCTCGCCGCCGCGCTCGACCCGGGCACGTTTGTGGTGGGCGGCGGCCTGTGCGACGCCGGGGACCTCCTGCTCGACCCCGCGCGAAGGGCATTCGCCCGCAACCTCACGGGCCGCGGCTTCCGGCCGGCCGCGAGCATCCACCGGGCCGAGCTCGGCCCGCAAGCCGGACTCATCGGCGCGGCGGACCTTTCACGGGTCAACGCCCGGGCGGGTGGCTGGGGGTAACAGGGCGGTGTCTTGAGGCTCACGTGGGTTAAGACTCACGTGAGTTAAGTCTCAGAGCCGGGCGCCGTCGTCGCCCTCGGGCTTGTCGCGCGGGAGCCGCATGATGAGGAAGCCCACGGACGCGATGAAGATCGCGACGAGCCCCGCGATCGCGTAGCTCGGGATCCCGCGCCAGAACAGCGCCGAGAGCAGAAGCGCCACGGGTGCGCCGAGCGCACCGATCCAGGAGAGGACCGACGCCGGATCGGCCCCGGCGAGCACGGGCTCGGGTTCCTCGGGAACGAACTCTCCGTCGCCGCCGGCCGCCTCGTAGTCCCGAGGGCCCTCGCCCTGAGCGCCGCTGAGGCCGAGCGGGTCGAATTCCGTGAAGCCGGGGCGCTTGCCGTGTTCGGGGCCCGGCCCGGGCTCTGACGGGTGGGCCGCCGCGGCACGCTCGGCCGCGGACGGCTCGAGCGGCGCTGGGCCGAACTGCTCGTCGTCCCAGCCGGTGCTCACCCGCGGGTCGCCGGAGCGCAGCCTCGCGACGAGGTCGCGCCAGATGTCGTCGTCGGCCTCGTGGTCCGCGCGATCCGGGTCCGGCTGGCCGTTCATGCCTGCTCCTGGGTCTGCGGCTGCGGGCCCTCGGACCGCACCGACGTGACGTTGCGGATGAATTCCGAGGAGCGCGCGAAGATCGTCTCGGCGTCGTTGTCGAGCGTCGCGACGTGATAGCTGTTCGGGAGCCTGATGAGCTCGATTTCCGTGCCGCCGTAGCGCCGCGCGATGGCGGCGACGCTGCGCTCGCTCGTGACGGTGTGGTCCACCGTCGAGCGGAAGACCTGGAGCGGCGCCGTGGCCTGGGGGAGCAGGCGGACCGTGTCGCGGAAGAGGAGCTTGAGCTCGTGGGCGGCGGCGACGGGCACCCGAGCATAGGACTTTTCGTCCTGCCCCGGCTTCTTGATGTCATTGCCGATCGCAGGGACGGAGCGCACGGCGTAGCGGATGACGGCGGAGAAATGCGAGCGGGGATCATCGACGACGAGGCCGGGGTTGACCACCGTGACGCCCGCGACGGGGTGCAGGGCCGCGAGCCGCAGCGCGAGCGCGCCACCCATCGAGAGCCCCGCGACGACGATGCTCGAGCACTCCCGGGCCAGGTCCGCGTAGGCCGCCTCGCACACGTCGTACCACTCGTGCCACCGCCGGGTGGCGAGATCCATCCACGTGGTGCCGTGACCGGGCAGGAGCGGAGTTGCGACCCGGAATCCGTCGCGGCGCAGAGAATCGGCCCACGGTTCGACGCTCGCGAGACTCCCCGTGAAGCCATGGCTCAGGACGACGCCGACCGGCGCCGTGACGCTGTTCATGTCAAGCATTATGCCCCGATCACGCCCCGACGGCGGGGTGAGCGGCTTTCGCGGCGCAGCGCTCGAAGAATTCGGCCGTGCGAGCCACGATCAGCAGCGCCTCGCGATCGCGCGTCGCGACGTGCGGACTCTCATGGAGGGGGACGAATTCGACGTCGTCGCTCGCGACCCGCCGCAGGATCCGGGCCATGGACGACGGCGGGACCACGGGGTCGGCGTCCGACTTGAACGCGAGCAGTGGCGCCGTCACCTTGGGGAGCGCGCGGTCCGTAGCGCGGAAGAGCTGCCGGAGCTCGTACACGGCCGCGAGCGGCGTGACGGGATAGTCGCCCTCGTCGCCGACGGGCTCTGGCGCCGCGGGCTCGTCGATGGGGGCCGTCGTCCGGAGGAAGTGCCGGATCGCGCCGATGTACCGCACGCGCCAGTCGTAGAAGCCGAGCCCGGGATTGACCACCGCGACGCCGGCAACGGGGAGGCGCGAGGCAGTGCGCAGGGCAATGGCCCCGCCCATCGAGAGGCCCGCGAGAAACACGAGGTCGTTGCGTGCGGCCACGCGCGCGCACGCTTCCTCGAAGGATTCGGTCCACTCGCGCCAGCGTCGCCCCTCGAGGTCCCGCCAATCTGTCCCGTGGCCGGGGAGCCTGGGCACCTCGACGTCGAAGCCGCGCGCGGCGAGCCCTTCCGCCCACGGTTCGACGGACGAGGGCGAACCCGAGAACCCGTGGCACATCGCCACTCCCCACCGGGCTCCGGGACGATCGATCGGTGCGGCCATGCTCCCATCGTGGCACCGCCACGCTGCCAGCGCACGAATTCCCCAGCACGCCGGGCGGGTCCTCACTAGAGTGGGAGCGGCAAGCGCACGCCCCTGACGGCGGAAGGCACACGTTGATCTACTGGGTCCTCAAACGGATTTTCATCGGACCGATCGTCAAACTCCTGTTCCGGCCGTGGGTGAAAGGGCGCGCGAGCGTTCCGGATGAGGGGCCCGCGATCCTCGCCTCGAATCACCTTTCGTTCTCGGACTCGATCTTCATGCCGCTCATGGTCCGGCGGCCCGTGGTGTTCCTCGCGAAGCAGGAATACTTCACCGGCACGGGGCTCAAGGGCTGGCTCACGGCCGCGTTCTTCCGCCTCACGAATCAGCTCCCCATGGACCGCTCGGGCGGCACCGCGTCGACGGCGTCCCTTACCGCCGGCGCGGAGGTGCTCCGGCAAGGAGGCCTGCTCGGCATCTATCCCGAGGGGACCCGCTCGCCGGATGCGCGCATGTATCGGGGAAAGGTGGGCGTCGCGCGGCTCGCGCTCGAGACGCGCGTGCCCGTGGTCCCGGTCGCGATGATCGGCACGGACAAGGTCCAGCCGATCGGTCAGCGCTTCCCGTCAATCCGCCGCGTGGGCGTGATCTTCGGCCAGCCCCTCGACTTCTCGGAGTACTACGATCGCGCCGACGACCGCGACGTGCAGCGGATCGTGACGGACCGGATCATGCAGGAGCTCCAGCGCCTCTCCGGCCAGGAATACGTGGACGTCTACGCTGCGACCGTCAAGGCCCAGCTCGCCGCCAAGCCCGAGACCGAGGCCGCGCCGGGGGACGCGAAGCGCAAGCGTCGCAAGCGGCGCGGCGAGGGGACGACGGCGGGCGCGTGAAGCGCCGTCGTCACGCGGCTTGGCAGGCATTCGCGCTGAGCTAGCCTTGTCTCGTGACTCAACTCTCCACGCCTCCGCCGGCCCCGTTCACGAGCACGTCGCAAAGCGGCGCAGCCGACTATCCGGGGCTTGACGACTGGCGTTCGCTCCCCGCGTCCCAGCAGCCCTCGTGGGCAGACGCGGCGACATTCAAGCGTTCCGTGGCTGAGCTCTCCGTCCTCCCACCCCTCGTCTTCGCAGGCGAGGTGGACCTGCTTCGCCATCGCCTTGCGGACGCGGCACAGGGCCGCGCGTTCCTTCTCCAGGGCGGCGACTGCGCCGAGACGTTCGAGGCCGCGACCGCGGACCGGATCAGTGCTCGCGTGCGGACAATCCTCCAGATGGCGGTCGTCCTGACCTATGGGGCCGCGATGCCCGTCATCAAGATGGGCCGCATGGCTGGCCAGTTCGCGAAGCCGCGCTCCTCGGACACCGAGACGCGCGAGGGCGTGACGCTCCCGGCGTACCGGGGTGACATCGTCAACGGCTATGAGTTCACGCCCGAGACGCGCGCGCACGACGCGGGCCGCATGCTGCAGGCCTACAACACGTCCGCCGCGACCCTGAACCTCATCCGCGCCTTCACGCAGGGCGGCTTCGCGGACCTGCGGCTCGTCCACGCGTGGAACCAGGGGTTCACGAAGAATCCCGCCCACGCGCGCTACGAGTCCCTGGCCCGCGAAATCGACCGGGCGATCACGTTCATGGACTCGTGCGGGGCCGACTTCGAGGCGCTCCGGCGCGTCGAGTTCTTCGCGAGCCACGAGGCGCTCCTGCTCGACTACGAGCGCGCCCTCACGCGGATCGACTCGCGGACGGGACTCCCGTACGACACGTCGGCGCACTTCCTCTGGATCGGGGAGCGCACGCGCGAGCTCGATCACGCCCACGTCGACTTCCTCTCTCGCGTGCGCAACCCGATTGGCGTCAAGCTCGGCCCCGGTGTCTCGGGCGGCGACGCCCTGCGCCTCATCGACAAGCTCGACCCCGAGCGCGAGCCCGGCCGCCTCACGTTCATCACCCGCATGGGGGCGAAGAACATCCGCGAGAAGCTCCCTCCGGTCGTCGAGAAGGTCACGGCCTCGGGCGCCCGCGTGCTGTGGGTCACCGATCCCATGCACGGCAACACCGTCACGTCGCGCAACGGCTATAAGACGCGGCGCTTCGACGACGTGGTGGATGAGGTCCGCGGCTTCTTCGAGGTGCATCACGCGCTCGGCACCGTGCCCGGCGGCCTGCACATGGAGATGACGGGAGACGACGTGGCCGAGTGCCTCGGCGGCTCAGACCCGATCGACGAGGCCGCGTTCGAGGACCGCTACGAGTCGGTGTGCGATCCACGCCTCAACCACATGCAGTCGCTCGAGATGGCGTTCCTCGTCTCGGAGGCGCTGACCAACCGGTGATGCCGGCCAAGCGCTGACGGTGATGCCGGCCCAGCGCTGACGGCTCCTTTCAGACGACCGTGAGCGTGATGGTCGAGCCCTCCGGAACGTCCTGGTCCACGGGACTCTGGGAGCGGACGGTGCCGAAGAACCCGCCGAGGACGTTCTGGATCTTGACCGTGAAGCCGAGCTTCTGGAGCGCGTCCTGCGCCGCGCTGACCTGCTGGCCCACGAAGTTCGGCACGTGCACCATGCGCGGGCCCTTCGACAGCGTGATCGCAACGGTCGAGCCCCGTGTGAGGCTCTGACCCGCGGCGGGATTCTGGGTGACGATTGACCCAGCCGGAATCGTGCGGTCGAACACGGGGGTGTCCACGACGGAGGGCTGGAAGCCGGCCGCCGTGAGGGCCGCGACGGCGTCCGCTTGCGTCATGCCCACGACCTTGGGGATCGGGATGGGCTGCGGGCCCTTCGAAACCGTGAGGGAGACGCGGCTACCGTGCTTGAGGGGGGTCCCAGCCGCCGGGTCCTGGGCCATGACAGTCCCCGCCGCAACCGTGTCGCTGTAGGACTCGGTCACGTTGCCGAGGGCCATCTTCGCGTTCGCGATGGTCTGCTTTGCTGCGTCGAGGGGCGTCGCCGTGAGCTGCGCTAACGGAAACAGCTCAGGTCCCTTGGAGACCATGAGTTCGACGCCCTGAAACTTGCGGATCTGGGCGCCGGCGTCGGGCGCGCTCGCGACCACGAGTCCGGCGTTGACCGAGTCGTCGAAGACGTCGTGGGTCGTGAAGCCGAAGCCAGCCTGCTGGACCAGGGTCTGGGCCTGGGCCACCGTGAGGTTCTTGACTGGGGGCACCGTGGCGAGCGCGCCCGGCCCGAAGCCGAAGAACCAGCCGATCGCGGCGGCGAGGAGGGCAAGGACGACGACGATGGCGAGCCACACGATGCCGCGTCGGCGGGGATTGCCCCTCCCGAGCTGGTGCGTGGGGCGCGCGGCCGCCGCGCGCGCGGCGCGATCTGCCTCCTTGGCCTGCCGCTTCTGCTCGCGCGGGCTGGGTGGTTCCTTGGGCTCGGGGCGCGGCATGACCGAGGTGTGGGACCCGCCATAGGCCGTGATGACCTCGGTGCCGCGCGGCATGGCCTCGGTCCGGTCCCCAGACAGTCGCTCCGTGAGGGAGTCGCGGGGATCGAGTGCCCCCGGGGCTCGGTAGTCGAGCTGAGCGTCGGTGAGTGAGAGCCGGATGTCGCGGATCTCGCCGAGGAGGGCTCCCGCGCTCGGCGGGCGGCCGGCCGGGTCCTTGCGGGTCATCCACCCCACGAGCTCGTCGAGTTCGGGCGCGAGGCCCGGTGCGCGCTCCGACGGAGGCGGAACGTCGTCGTTGACGTGCTGGTACGCAACGTGGGTCCGCTCGGGGCCCATGAACGGCAGCGTGCCGGTCAGCATCTCGAAGAGCATGATGCCGGTCGAGTACAGGTCGCTCCGCGCGTCGACGGGGCGCCCCGTGAGCATCTCCGGCGGGATGTACTCGGCCGTCCCGAACAGCGTGTCGGTGACCGAGGTCGCGGAGAGGCTCCGGGCGAGGCCGAAGTCGCCGACTTTGACGCGGCCGTCGTCCGCGAGCAAGACGTTCGCGGGCTTGACGTCGCGGTGGATGATTCCGGCCGAGTGGGCCGCCGCGAGGCCATCCACGACCGCGTCGATGAGCGCGAGCGCCTGCTTCGGCGCGAGCGGCCCATTCTCGTCGAGGAGGTCCCGGAGCGTGCGGCCCTGGACGTACTCCATGACGAGGTACAGGACGCCGCCGTCTTCGCCGCGGTCGAGCATCGAGACCACGTGGGGATGCGAGAGCTGGGCAGCGGCGATGGCCTCGCGTTCGAAGCGTTCCGCGAAACTGCGGTCGCGGCTCAGATGGGGGTGAAGCACCTTGAGGGCGACCCGCCGGCGCAGCGACGTGTCCATCGCGAGATAGACGGTCGCCATGCCCCCCGTTCCGAGCAGCGACAGGACCTCGTACCGGGCCCCCACGAGGGAGCCGACGAGGCCGTCGGTGTGCTGTCCGTTCACCCTACGATCCTATGTCGCAGGTCTCCGGGCCGCCGTGAGGCGGGAGCCGAACGGCGAGTGTCAGCGGAACAGGGCCATGTCAGCGGTGACCGCCTTGACGTAGTCCTTCGTGTCGTCGAACATCCCGCGCTTCGCGACCGAGGACTGGCCCTGGTAGTAGCTCGCGATGGCCGTGTTCTGATCGTGGGTCGCGGCGACCAGCGCACGGAGGATCGCGACACCGGCCGTCGCGTTGTCGCGCGGATCGAGCGGGTTGAGCGTCCGCCCCACGAGCGACGACGCCCAGTCGGCCGTCGACGGCACGACCTGCATGACGCCGATCGCGTTCGCGGGGGAGACCGCGCGCTGGTTGAAGCCGGACTCGTGGTACGCGATGGCCTGGGCGAGCACGGGGTCGACGCCCATCTTCCGCGCGGTGTCGGCGACGATCTGGCGCATCTGGTCGCGCGTCGGGACGGGCGAGGCGTTGAGCAGGCGCTTGTTCTCGTTGGCCGAGGCGACCACGGCGTCCGGGTAGGTGAAGCCGAGGAAGCTCTTGTCCACGAGCGGCTTGGGCGCTGCGGCTGAGGCAGGCGCCACGGAGGACGCCGGGCTGATAGCGGGGGCCGGCAGCTTGAGCGAGCGCCCGGCATAGATCACGGACGAGAGGCTCAGGCCGTTTGCGGCGAGGAGATCGCCCATGGGGACCTTGAGCTTCGCGGAGATGCCGTAGAGCGTGTCTCCGGGCTTGATCTGGTACGACCCGCCCGGCTGGGAGGCCGGGGCCGCGACGGGCGCGGGAGCCGGCGCGGGGGAGCCCGTGAGCTTGAGCTTCTGCCCCGGGAAGATGAGCGAGCTGGCCTGGAGGCTGTTGAGCTGGAGCACGTTGTGCCAGTCGAGCCCGTAGCGCGACGCGATGCCGATCACGGTGTCGCCCTTTGCCACGGTGTAGTCGGCGGGCGCTTGGGGAGCCTCTGGGACCAGCGCCGGCGCGAGCCGCGAGGGGACGAGCGCGGCGATCTCGGAGGCCGGCACGATGTCGGCCTGCTTCGCTCCCTCGGGGGCGAGGGCCGTGGCGCTCTGAACGTGGGCGGGCGCGGGCTCGGCGTTGGCAGGCTGGGCGAGAGCGAGCGAGGACAAGACCACCGCCGGCAGTGTCGCCGTCGTGACGGCGACCGCGGGCAGCATGGTCTTGGCCCCGGGCTGAGCGTTGCGGATGGCCGACATGACAAGTCCTCCGTGTGGCGCTTGTGACTGATGTGACTAAAGTGATGACATAACACTTGCGATACATATGTGACTGAAGTGAATCTCTCACGGATCCGTCATGAGCACAAGGCGCGAGCGTGCGCGCACGCAGAATCTGAGCGCCGACTAGGAGCGGTGAAGGGGTCCGTGGCACGCTTGACGCGTGAGTGAAATTGAACAGCTGGTGTCCGAGTGGCTGCCGTTGCCTGACGTCGCGGAGCAGCTTGGCTGCAAGATCACCAAGGTGCACGGCCTTCTCGATGAGAGAGCCCTCGTGGCGCTCAGGGTGGGCGAGCGCGGCATCAGATCGGTCCCGGCGCTCTTCCTCGACGGCGCGCACGTGGTCGACAGCCTTAAGGGCACCATCGCCGTCCTTGCGGACGCCGGCTTCTCCGACGAAGAGCTCATCACGTGGCTCTTCACCCCCGATGAGTCACTGCGCGGCCGCCCGATCGACGCGCTCCGCGAGGGCCGCAAGACGGAGATCCGCCGGAGGGCGCAAATTCTCGCGTGGTAGGCCGGTCCTCGCGTGGGTCATGCGACGGCCCTGCCCGGTGAGCTGAAGGGCTGGCAGGGCTAGGCGGCGCGCTGCACCGCCGAGAGTCCGAGGCTGCGCAGGGCCGCACGCACGTCGACCGGGAGGTGGAGGTCATCGAGGGCGTCGAACGCCCGGCCCGAGAGGCCCTCGATGAGGTCTTCCGTGGCGGCGAGCGCGCCGCTCTCGCTGATCACGCCGCGGAGCCGTTCGACGTCGTCGTCGCCCAGGTCCTGCCGCCCAAGGCTACGCTCGAGCAGTGCGCCGCCCTGCGCCGTCGCACGCTCTAGCGCAAAGGCGACGAGGACGGTGCGCTTGCCCTCGCGCAGGTCGTCCCCCGCCGGCTTGCCCGTGGTCTGGGGATCGCCGAAGACACCCAGCACGTCGTCGCGGAGCTGGAATGCCTCGCCGAGGGGGAGCGAGAAGCGCGAATAGGCGGCGAGGAGCGTGGCGTCCGCGCCGGCGAGTGCTCCGCCGATGCCAAGCGGATGCTCGGTCGAATACTTGGCCGACTTGTAGCGGATCACGTTGGCGGCCGCAGCCACGGCCTCGCCCCGCGGCCTGCTCGGCCCGGCGACTTCCTCGAGGATGTCGAGGTACTGGCCCGCCATGACTTCGGCCCGCATCGTGTTGAAGATGCGGCGCGCGGCGGTCCCCGAGGCGGCCGCGGGTCCGATGGCGGTGAAAGCCTCCTCGCTGAACGAGAGGCACAAATCGCCCGTGAGGATCGCGGCCGCCTGGCCGAAACGCTCCTCGTCGAGCGCCCAGCCGCGGTCGCGGTGCAGCTGCCCAAACCTGCGGTGCACGCTCGGACCCCCGCGGCGGATATCGGAGCGGTCGATGATGTCGTCGTGGATGAGGGCGGCGCCCTGGAACAGCTCGAGCGCAACGCCGGCCTGGACGGCCTCGCGGCCGAGCCTGCTTCCGCCGGCTCCCCGCCAGCCCCAGTAGCACAGGAGAGCGCGCAGGCGCTTGCCTCCGGTCACGAGTCCCGTGATGGCGTCCATGAGCGGCGCGACGTCGCGGGAGACCCCGGACATCGCCTCGCTCTGGACAGCGAGGAAGCTGTCGAGCTGGACCGCGAGCTCGTCGCGGTAGGCGGACTGCTCCTGCTGTGTCTGGTCGCCGAGGTCCTCTTCGTGCTGCTGGGGCCGGGCGTGGTCGGCGGACATGGCTACTTGATGGTCCCGGGGGCCACCGATGCGCCGACCGTGAACGTCGTGCGCCCGTTGACCACGACGACCGCGACGTTGACGGTCTCCTTGCCGCCCGAGCGGACGAAGTCCTGGCTGTCCGTCGTTCCGACCTTGGTCTTGGCAGCGGCCGTGAAGCCCTGGCCAGTGAACTGGCCCGCGTAGTAGTCGAGGATTTGGTCCGCGGTCGCCGAGGTCGAGGCCACGAGCGAGGCGGTCTGGGGGTTGGCCGTGGCGTCGTAGCTCGTCTGGAGCGTCGTGGCTCCCGGCATGATCGGGACCACCTGCTGCGGGAAGCCCGGCACGAGCGCGTTGACCGTGGCCGACGCGGAGCCCGAGGGCGTCGAGCGGGCGCTCCCGGAGGCGCTCGCGCTGGCCGAGGACGACGGCGACGACGCGGCGGCGGTCTGCGTGGGGCTCGGCGACGGGCTCGCTCCGGCAGTGGACGAGCAGCCGACGAGGGCGAGAACAGCCAGGGCCACCCCCGGGATCAGGCCTCCACGACGGTTCATCAAGTTGACTGGCACTCGCATCCTCCACACGTTCGTTTCGTTCAGTCGTCTCGCTGCTGCTCGGTCCTGCCGTCAGGGCCGAGCCCCCGGACAAGTCTAAGTGGCCGTGTGGGGCACGTTTCAGCCGGGGACCGTTGGCGGCCTCGCCCGCCTACCATGGGTAGGTGGAGAACCGAGATGGGCGCGACCCCCGCGAGCCGCTCGACGAGCTGCGCCGCCGCGGCATCCTCCACGTCGACATGGACGCGTTCTTCGTCGGGGTCGAGGAGCGCGAGCGGCCCGAACTCCGCGGGCGAATGGTGATCGTGGGCTTCCCTGCAGACCGTTCCGTGGTGCTCTCGGCGAGCTACGAGGCCCGGGCCTTCGGTGTGCGGAGCGCCATGCCCATGTCGGCCGCCCTGCGGCTGTGCCCGCACGCGATCGTCGTCGAGCCGCGCCACTCGCTTTATTACAGCGTCTCGCGCGAGCTCATGGCCCTCCTCGGCGAGTTCACGGACCTCGTCGAGCCGCTCAGCGTCGACGAGGCCTTCCTCGACGTGTCCGGCGCCGTCCGTCGGCTGGGCGCGCCCGAGGCCATCGCGGCGTCGATCAAGCGGGCGGTTCGATCCCGCCTCGGGCTCACGGCGTCGGTGGGCGTCGCCTCGACCAAGTTCGTGGCCAAGATCGCCTCGACGCGGAGCAAGCCGAACGGGCTGCTCGTCATCCGGCCCGAGGACACCGTTCCCTTCCTGCATTCGCTTCCCGTCGGGGCCCTGTGGGGGATCGGCGGCAAGACGGCCGAGGTGCTCGCCCGGCTCGGCATCCACACGGTGGCGGATCTGGCCCACACCCCGGACTCGACCCTCCAGCGCGCCCTCGGCGCCCCTGGCCTCCACGCCAAGGCGCTCAGCTGGGGCCTTGATGATCGTCGCGTGACTCCGCAGCGGGAGGAGAAGAGCATCGGCGCCGAGGAGACGTTCGCGAGCGACGTGGCCGAGGATGAGGTGCTGCGCCGCGAGCTCCTGCGCCTCGCGCATCGGATCGCTGGCCGCATGCGCTCGGCCGGGGTCCAGGCCGGCACGGTGGCACTCAAACTCCGCTACGCAGACTTCTCGACCCTTTCGCGGTCCCGCGCACTCACCATTCCGACCGACTCAGCCCACGTCCTCTACGAGGAGGGGACGCGGCTCCTCGCGAACCTCGGCGCGCGACCGCAGAGCGTGCGGCTCATCGGGCTCCGGGGGGAGAAGCTTTCGCGCGGCGGGGGAGCCGTTCAGCTGAGCCTCGAGCGCCGCGACGACAACTGGCGCACCGCCGAACAGACGCTCGATGCCGTCACTGCCCGCTTCGGGCACTCGTCCCTCAAGCCTGCGAGTCTGCTGGACGAAAGTGGCGAGCGCCGCCGCCCGCCTGGGCCCTCCGCTGCCCCTCCGGCCCCCGGGGGACCTTCGGCCTCTTTTGGTTGACGGGTCCGGGGCCTATCCTTAAAAGACCTTGAATATCGGTGAAAGCATCGTATCGGCGGGCAGTCGGGGAGCCTCAAGGGCGGGCGGCACGCTCGTCGGCCCCGTCAGATGCTCGCGGAACTGGACGTCGGTCCGATGCGTTGTGCTCTTGGCGGACCCGTCCGTCGGAGCAAGCATGAAGGAGTCGCGATGCCTCTCTCCGAGCACGAACAGAAGATGCTCGAGCAGCTTGAGAAGCAGCTGCACGAGGAAGACCCCAAGTTCGCCGATTCCATGGGTGCCGATGCGCTACGCCGATTCTCCACGCGTCACATCGTCCTCGGAGTCCTGGGTGTGATCGTGGGGCTGATGGTCCTGCTGCTCGGCGGGGTCCAATTCTCCAACGTGTTCGTCGGCGTCATCGGATTCCTCATCATGGGCGCGAGCGTCTACTACGGAACGTTGCGGGGCGCCGGGCGGATGCGCGGCCCGCGCAAGGCAGCTGCGGCGCCAAAGGCCGGGTTCCTGGCCCGCCTCGAGGCGCGGTGGGACGAGCGGCGACGCGATCAGAGTTAGCCCCCAGAACGCCCCCACTTTCCTCCCCAGACCACCGCAGGGACCCGCAGAATGCGGGTCCGCGGTCGTTTAACGGCTCGGAACGGACTCCGGCCACCTTTTCCCCTCCCCAGACCATCCACTTTCCCCCACCCCGGATCTCTCCTGAGATTCCGGGGTTTTTTCATGCTGAACGTGCGCGAGAACACGCCGTGTCGCGTTGACGGTGGGGAGTAGTGGAGTAAAGTGGTGGCTGTAAGAGGGAAGTGGCGGATAGGGACGTGCAGCTCCTCGGATCAGACGGGTGGTGGTGCCGGTGTTGCTCGGTACTCATTCGCCGCGTCTGGACGAGAAAGGGCGGCTCATCCTCCCGGCCAAATACCGCGACGAATTAGCCGACGGGCTGGTTCTGACCCGGGGCCAGGAACGCTGCCTCTACGTCTTCAGCCAGAAAGAGTTCGAGCGAATCCACGAGCAGATGCGAGAAGCCCCTATCTCCTCGCGTCAGTCACGGGACTACCTCAGGGTCTTTCTGTCTGGAGCCTCTGACGAGGTGCCTGACAAGCAAGGGCGCGTCACGATTCCGCTGAACCTTCGCAAATACGCGGGGCTCGACCGGGACCTCGCCGTCATCGGCGTAGGAACTCGGGCGGAGATCTGGGACGCCCAGGCGTGGGAGGACTACCTCACCGAGAAGGAAGCCTCCTTCTCGGAAACCGATGAGGACGCCCTGCCAGGGCTCTTCTGACGGAACGGCCGGCTGGCCGAGATCTCCAGCCGCCCGCGGCTCCGTCCTGGCTCACCTTCCCCGGAGCCAGGCTGGAACCCACGGTGCGGAGGGGGATCCCGATCAGCCGGCGGATCGCCGCGCGGGACAGGCGCGGCAACGGGAATGCAGCACGGGACAGGTGCGGCACTCCCGGTACAGACACGGCGCTAAGGAGGGGACATGCCGCAGCAGGACGACGAACGACCGACCTCGGAACGCCATGTTCCCGTCCTCAAGGAGCGTTGCGTCGCCCTCCTGACGCCCGGCGTCGAGGCCGCCCGCTCGGCAGGGCGCGCCCCCGTCGTCGTCGATGCGACTCTCGGCATGGGCGGGCACAGCGAGGCCATCCTCGAGCGCTTCCCCGACGTGACGCTCGTCGGGGTCGACCGCGACGAGCAGGCCCTCGAGCTCGCTGGAGCCCGGCTCGCGCGATTCGGCGATCGCGCCCGCCTCGTTCACGCCGTCTACGACGAGATCCCCGATGTGCTCGAACAGCTCGGCCTCGACGGTGCCGACGGGATCCTCATGGACCTCGGCGTCTCCTCGCTTCAGCTCGACGAACGGGAGCGCGGCTTCGCCTATTCCTATGACGCGCCGCTGGACATGCGCATGGACACGAGCCGCGGGCAGACGGCCGCGGACGTCGTCAACACGTACAGCGTCGAGGACCTCACGCGGATCATCCGGACGTGGGGCGAGGAGAAGTTTGCCGGGCGGATCGCGCGGCGCATCGTCGAAGACCGCTCCGACCGGCCCTTCGAGACCACGGGACAGCTCGTCGAGGCCATCCGGGCCGTCGTGCCGGCCAGCGCAGCACGAACCGGCGGTCACCCCGCGAAGCGCACGTTCCAGGCCCTTCGCATCGAGGTCAATGAGGAACTCGACGTGCTCGAGCGGGCAGTGCCCGGCGCCGTCGACTCGCTGCGGCTCGGCGGCCGAATCGTCGTCATGTCCTACCACTCGCTCGAGGACCGCATCGTCAAGGGTGCGCTGCAGTCCCGCTCGCGCTCGTCGGCCCCGCCAGGCTTCCCGGTCGAGCTCGAGGAGCACAAGCCCGAACTCAAGACGCTCACCCGCGGCACGGAAGTCCCGACCGCACAGGAGATCGAAGAAAACCCCCGGGCCGCCTCGGCCCGATTGCGAGCCGCCGAACGCATCAAGATCAGGAGCACACGATGAGCGCAGCCGCCCAGCGGAAGGTCGTGACGAACGGGACCTCCGCCGTCGCGCGTCCTCTCGCACCCGCCACGAGTGCCCCGCGCCGCGCGCCCCTCTCTGTTGTGCGCAGCGCGCCGGCCCGCCGCCGCGCCCCGTTTGCGATCTTCTGCCTCGGGGTGCTGGCGGTCGCGCTCGTCGCGGTCCTCGTGCTCAACATCGCGGTGTCGACGGGGCAGTACCAGCTCGTCCAGCTGCGGAGCCAGCAGATGGGGCTCGAAAAGCAGAACCAGGATCTGGCGCAACGCGTCCAGAACTTCGAGGCTCCCCAGAATCTGGCCGCCCGCGCGTCACAATTGGGCATGGTTGCCGCGACGTCGAAGGGTCAGATCGATCTCAAGACGCTCCTCGTGACCGGGATGCCGAAGCCTGCGGCGAAGGGCGGCGCCGCGGGCGCGGTCATCGCCGCGCCGGAGGTGCCCGGCCTGGTTGTCG
>NZ_JBKZWT010000180.1:0-7366 GCF_047759905.1 Sinomonas sp. G460-2
GGCCTGCTCGTGATCAACGACGCCCTCGACCGCGACCGCGCGGCCAACCCGGCCCACCGGGAGCCGACGGCCGTGCGGCTCCGCGAGCTGCACCGGGCGCTTCGCGAAGACGAGCGACTCGCGACCGCGCTCCTGCCCACCGGCGAAGGGCTGTTCCTCGCCTCGCGGCTCTGAGGCTGGCCAGTCGCCGAGTGGCCACCTCTTCCCTGTCGAGTGGCCGCGTCCCGCCCCCGGACTCACGAGAAGGCCGGCCCATTCGGGCCGGCCTTCTCGTGAGTCCGCGTGCGCTCGGGGCGCCGACAGGAGCTATTCGGTCACGCCGACGAGGCACTCCTTGAGCTGGGCAGCCTCTTCGGCGTTGAGCTCGACCACGAGCCGACCGCCACCCTCGAGGGGAACCCGCATGATCAGGCTGCGACCCTCCTTGGTGACCTCCATCGGGCCGTCGCCGGTACGCGGTTTCATGGCTGCCATGTGAACATCCCCTCTAGTTATTTGCCCGCACGTGTCTGCGGGCCGTCGGACGCACCTTCGCTCACCGGAGTGATACGCAGGCGCGCCACCTTGTCCTTGCCTTTACATTATCAGTCGGGATACCGCGGGGTAGCTAAGCGCTCCCGGTCACGGCGGCCAATCGCCGCCGCCCGGGAGCTCCGTCCAACCCCAGAGCCACTGGACCCAGACGATCTCCAGGAGCACGAACATCACGAGCACGGCGCCCCGGTAGGCGCGCGATCTGGAGAGAGCCGCGCCCGCGAGCGCTAGCGGGAAGAACGGCAGCATCATGCGGAAGGTGCTCGTCTGCGGATAGAGGAAGGCGAGAAGGTACAGGGCGTAGGTGGCACACCAGAGCCTGAGCTCGAGGCCGATGAGCCTGACGTGGGAGCTCGTGAGGTAGAGCGCCGCGGCGGCGACGAGGACGAACGGTGCGATCGCTCCGATGACCGGCCCGAAGAGGTACCGGCCGGTGTCGAGCCACGGCATGAACGGCACGAGGTCGCTCCCCCGCCACACGGCCTCGGTGTCGGTATAGGCCGTCATGACCCCGGTCGCGACCCACGCGATGGCCGGCCACGCGAGGGCGGACGCGGCTGTGGCGACCGTCAGGACCGCGAGGCGCAGCAGCTCGCCTGGCGCGAGCGGACGACGGCGCCGCCCCACCCAGCGCACGAGGAGGAGGATCGCGAGCATCGCCGCGAGCGGAACCCCCACGGGGCGGGTGAGGCACGCGACGGCGACCACGGGGATCGCAAGGAGGTAGCGGCGCTCGACGATCCACAGAAGCGCCCACGCAAGGAACACCATCCCGAGCGACTCCGCATACGGGACCTGGAGGATGGCGGAGATGGGGAAGAACGCAAAGAACGCGACGCCCCATATCGAGGTTTCGTGCCCCGCAAAATGCCGGAACAGGCGGTAGACCACGAGGGCCGCGGCGAAGCCGGCCGCCATCGCGACGATCTGGGCCGCGACCTGCCAGGGGATGCCCGTGACGATCCAGAGCGTGCGGACCACATAAGGGAAGACGGGGTAGAACGCCCACGCGTTCTCACTGACCGTGCCGGATGGCGAGCGTGGCAGGACGTGCGGGTAGCCGTTCACGACGATCCGGCCGTACCACTCCGAATCCCAGATCTGGAGGAAGCGGAAGTAGTCGGGTTGGGGTGCGAACCAAGGGTTGGTGCCCTGCTGGAGGGCTGCCGCGGCGAAGATCGCGAACGAGGCGACGCGCGAGGCCCCGAAGATCAGCAGCACCTGGACCCACCACGGCCGCCGCAGGAACCAGCGCACGGCCCACAGCAGCCCGGCACCGAGAGCGGCGTGAACGGCCGACGGCGTCGCCCGCCCAGGCGCGCCGGTCACCGCGCGCCCGTCGAGCCCGCCGCTCACTCAGGCGCCTCGGCCTCGACCTCGGCCTCGGCGCGCGAGGCCGTGCGAAGCCGAGCAATCTCGGCGTCCTGCGCCGCAATCCTGTCCCGCAGGAGCGCGAGCACCTCGTCAACCTGGTCCATACGGTAGCCGCGGAAACCGAGCGAGAAGCGGACCCGATCGACGTCCTGGGGGGTGGGGTGCTCGGGCAGGAAGACGGGCGGGAGCCCGGGCTCGGGCTCCTCGAGGCCGCCGTCAAGCGCCTCGGGCAGCGAGCGCCCTCGGAACGCGGCGAGACCCACCCACACGAGGCCGGCCGCGACGACGATAGCGAGGAAGACGAGGAAGAAGCTCACTCGCCGTCAGCCTTCTCAGGCGACCACACCGCTTCGGCTTCCTCGACCGCCGCCTCTTCTTCCTCCTCGGCCGAACCGAACATCCCCCCACGCCGATCCTGGGTGTTGGCGCGAAGCCCGGCCAGCACCAGATCCACGGCGTCCTCGGCCGTGTCTGTCACCTGAATGAGGTCCATGTCCTCCGGCGAGATCATGCCCTCAGTGACGAGAGTCTCTCGGAGCCAGTCGATCAGGGGGCCCCAGAATCGGGTCCCGACGAGCACGATCGGGAAGGACGTGACCTTGCCAGTCTGAACGAGCACCATGGCCTCGAAGAGCTCGTCGAGCGTGCCGAGGCCGCCGGGCAGCACCACAAAGCCGTGGGCGTATTTGACGAACATCGTCTTGCGCGCAAAGAAGTAGCGGAAGTTGATGCCCAGATCGACCCAGGGGTTGAAGCCCGTCTCGAACGGAAGCTCGATGCCGAGGCCCACTGACGTCCCCGCGCCGTCGACCGCGCCACGGTTGGCCGCCTCCATCGAGCCGGGACCGCCGCCCGTGATGACCGCGACGCCTTCTTGGGCCAGGAGCCGCCCGATGGCGAGCCCCATGTCGTAGTAGTCGCTGCCCTGCTTCGTGCGGGCCGAGCCGAAGATGCTGATCGCAGGACCGAGCTCGGCTAGCGCGCCGAAACCCTCGACGAACTCGCTCTGGATCCTCATGACGCGCCACGGATCGGTATGGACGAACCGGCCAGCCCCGTGGGTGTCGAGGAGGTGCTGGTCCGACGTGCCCTGGAGAGCCTGGCGTCGGCGCAGCTCAAGCGGGCCCTTGCGCCGGGAGGGGACGGGGCCGTCGCGGCGCGGTGATTCCGTGGTCATGCTCTTAGGCTAGCGGTCTCGCTTGAATCACGATTGGCGGGAGCGGGCTCCAGTTTCCGGACCCTGAAAGGTAATCTCCGTTACATTGGTGGGCATGACATCCGAAGCACCCTCGGGTTCACTCGTCTCTGTCCAGAGCGTGAACAAGCACTACGGCCAGCTGCACGTGCTGCAGGACATCAATCTCGACGTGCGGAAGGGCGAGGTCGTCGTCGTCATCGGGCCGTCCGGGTCCGGCAAGTCGACGCTATGCCGTGCGATCAACCGCCTCGAGACGATCGAGTCCGGCGAGATCTTCATCGACGGCAAGAAACTGCCCGACGAAGGCGCCGGGCTCGCGCGGCTCCGCGCGGACGTCGGCATGGTCTTCCAGTCGTTCAATCTCTTCGCGCACAAGACCATCCTCGAAAACGTCACCCTCGGTCCGATCAAGGTCAAGGGGGTCGACAAGAAGACCGCCGAGAAGGAGGCCATGGCACTCCTCGAGCGTGTCGGCGTCGGCCATCAGGCGCCCAAGCTGCCCGCCCAGCTTTCGGGCGGCCAGCAGCAGCGCGTCGCGATCGCCCGCGCGCTCGCCATGAAGCCCAAGGTCATGCTCTTCGACGAGCCCACCTCGGCGCTCGACCCCGAAATGATCAACGAGGTTCTCGACGTCATGGTCGAGCTCGCGCGCGAGGGCATGACGATGATCGTCGTGACGCACGAGATGGGCTTCGCCCGGAAGGCCGCCGACCGCGTGGTCTTCATGGCCGACGGCCAGATCGTCGAGCAGGCATCGCCTGAGGAGTTCTTCACGAACCCGCAGAGCAGCCGAGCCAAGGACTTCCTGTCCAAGCTGCTCACTCACTGACCCCAGCACAGACTCCCAGGCAGGGCCCTGCGCCCTACGAGAAAGGAATGCTGACCATGGCACTCTTCCGCACCAAGAAGGCCGCCATCACCGCCGCGACCGCGGTACTAGCCCTCGCGCTCAGCGCGTGCGGGGGTTCTGGTGGTGGCACTTCGTCGTCCGAGGGCACGGGGGCCTCGGCGCCGTACACGGTCGCGAGCAACGTCTCGCTCACCGGCAGCCCGACGTTCGACAAGATCAAGTCCGCGGGCAAGGTCCGCATCGGCGTCAAGCAGGACCAGCCGGGCCTCGGCTTCATGGACGCCGCGACCGGCGAATACTCCGGCTTCGACATCGAGATCGCCAAGTGGGTTGCCGCCTCGCTCGGCTACGGCAAGGACAAGATCGAGTTCAAGCCGATCCCGTCCGCCAACCGTGAATCGGCGATCCAGAACGGCGACATCGACTTCTACGTCGGCACGTACTCGATCACGGACTCCCGCAAGAAGCTCATTGACTTCGCGGGTCCGTACTTCATCACCGGTCAGGGTTTGCTCGTGAAGAAGTCCAACACGACGATCAACAGCGAGAAGGACCTCGCGGGCAAGACCGTGTGCTCGGCTACGGGTTCGACCCCCCTGCAGAACATCCAGAAGAACTTCCCGCAGACCAAGGCGCAGTCCTTCGATACGTACTCGCAGTGCGTTGACGCGCTCAAGAACGGCCAGACCGACGCCGTGACGACCGACCAGGCGATCCTCCTCGGCTACGCCGCGCAGGACCCGGACAACCTCAAGGTGGTCGGCCAGCCGTTCACCACGGAGAAGTACGGCGTGGGCCTCACCAAGGGCGACACCGCGCTCCGCAAGTTCATCAACGACATGTTCACGAACGGCAAGGACACCTGGCAGAAGGTCTACGACTCGACGCTCGGCAAGTCGGGCACGAAGGTCCAGCAGCCCGCCGTCGACAACTACTGACAGGCGCACGGTGGGCGGGGCGCGGTGCGCCCCGCCCACCGTGCGTTCTCTTCGACAGAGAAGGCTGAAGTGAGCACTCTCCTCAACAATCTGGACGTCTTCACCACCGGATTCCGCACCACGATTGTCCTGTTCCTCGTCTCCGGGTTCTTTGCACTCATCCTCGGCACCGTCGTTGGCGCCATGCGAGTCTCGCCGATTCCGGCCCTTCGCGCGTCAGGGACGGTCTACGTGAACGTAGTCCGCAACACGCCGCTCACGCTCGTGATGTTCTTCTTCGCGTTCGGCTACCCCAAGCTCGGGCTCCCGGAGATTGACTTCACGGTCTCCGCCATCGTGGCCCTGAGCCTCTACACGGCGAGCTACGTCGCCGAGGTCCTGCGCTCGGGCGTCAACACCGTGCCCGTCGGCCAGGCCGAGGCCGCGCGCGCGATCGGCCTGCCGTTCACGCAGACGCTTACCCTCATCGTCCTCCCCCAGGCGTTCCGCTCCGTGCTTCCGCCGCTCTTCAGCGTGCTTATCGCGCTCCTCAAGAACACGACGGTCGCAGCGGGCTTCTCGGTGTACGAGGCGGGCGCGATCCGTGCGTACCTCGCCGAGCGCGGCGAACCCGCGCTCATCGTCCTGCTGTGGGTCGCCTTCTTCTTCGTGGTCCTCGTCCTCATCCTCGCGCAGCTTCAGCGCTACTTCGAGAAGAAGTGGAAGGTGGCCCGATGAGCTCGGTCCTCTATGACGCACCAGGCGCGAAGGCCCGCGCGCGGCACCGGATCTTTGGCCTCGTCTCGATCGTGGTCGTCGCGGCGATCATCGCGTTCGTCCTGTGGCGCTTCGCCGAGACGGGCCAGTTCAGCGCCGCGAAGTGGCAGATCTTCACCTTCGCGCGCGTCCAGCAGACGCTCCTCGACGCGACCGGCGCCACCCTCTCGGCGTTCGGCGTCGCGGCCGTGGGCAGCCTCGCGCTCGGTCTCTTCCTGGCTGTCGGGCGCCTCTCGGACCGGCCGTGGGTCTCGACCCCGTTCCACTGGTTCACGGAGCTATTCCGCGCGATCCCGGTACTGATCCTCATGATGCTGCTGTACTACGGTCTGCCGCCCGCTCTTGGCGTCAAGTGGCCGCCGTACACGGCAGTGGTGATCGCGCTCGTCCTCTACAACGGCTCGGTGCTCGCGGAGGTCTTCCGCGCCGGGATCGAGGCGCTCCCGAAGGGTCAGCGCGAGGCCGGCATGGCCATCGGCCTGCGGAAATCGCAGGTCATGGCGAGCATCCTGCTCCCGCAGGCGGTCCGCTCGATGCTGCCCGTGATCATCTCGCAGCTCGTCGTGACGCTCAAGGACACCGCGCTCGGGTTCATCGTCACGTACAACGAGATCCTGTTCCAGGCCAAGTTCTTCGGCTCGCAGGTCCAGTACGGGACGCCGATCGTGCCGTCTGCGATTGTCGCGGGCGTGCTGTACGTCGGGATGTGCCTCATCCTGTCCGGCCTCGCGAAGCTCGCGGAGCGCCAGCTCCGCCGAAGCCAGCGGGTGGCCGGCCCCAAGCGGGGAGCCCCAGCGCTCAGCGCGGCGCAAGGCGCGGCGGACAAAATCTAGAGAGACGCGGTCAGCCGAACAAGCCGATCGTTGAGGGGTCACGTTCCGTGGGTGAGAACCCACTGAACGTGACTCTTGGCCGTTTAAGGCCCCGACTGGTTACGCAGTGAGCCAGGCCTGCAGCGCGCGGAAGCACGCGCGGACGTCCTCGGCGGCCACGCGCTCGTCGTCCTTGTGGGCGAGGAGCGGATCGCCGGGACCGAAATTCACGGCCGGCACCCCGAGAGCGCTGAAGCGGGCCACGTCGGTCCAGCCGTACTTGGGCTTGGGCTCCTGGCCGACGACGGCGACGAAGGCCGCAGCGGCGGGGTGGTTGAGCCCGGGGCGGGCGCCCGCCGCGCCGTCCGTGCGCACGACGTCGAAGCCCCTCAGCAGGCCGCGGACGTGGGCCTCGGCCTCGTCGAGGGTCTTGTCCGGAGCGAAGCGATAGTTGATCTCGACCGTGCAGCGATCCGGGATGACGTTGCCGGCCGTGCCGCCCTGGATCTTCACGGCGTTGAGGCTCTCGCGGTACGCGAGCCCGTCCACTTCGACCGTGGCCGGCTCGTAGGTCGCGAGGCGGGCGAGGATCGGGGCGGCGGCGTGGATCGCGTTCCTCCCCATCCAGGCTCGCGCCGAATGCGCTGCCTCCCCTACCGTGGTCGCCTCGACGCGGAGCGTGCCGTTGCAGCCGCCCTCGACCGTGCCGTGCGTCGGCTCGAGCAGGATCGCGAAGTCGCCCGCGAGGAGTTCGGGGCTCGTGCGCGCAAGTCGACCCAGGCCGCTCTTGGCGGCGTCGACCTCCTCATGGTCGTAGAACACGAAGGTGACGTCCCGCGTCGGGCGAGCGGCGCCGTCGTCCGTTGGGGCGAACAGCGCGGCGGCGAGCGCGAGCTGGACCGCG
>NZ_JBKZWT010000181.1:0-7341 GCF_047759905.1 Sinomonas sp. G460-2
GGAGCCTACCGCGGCGAGCTCGCGCACGCGCTCCTCGCCTTCAAGCGCCACGGGACGCCCTCGATCGCCGCCGAGCTCGCCTCGGCCCTCGCGAGATCGATCAACGCTGCGGTCGGTGCGGAGGGTCCGGTCGGTGTTGAGGGTCCGGTCGGTGCCGGGGGTCCGGTCGGTGTTGAGGGTCCGGTCGGTGTTGAGGGTCCGGTCAGTGTTGAGGGTTCGGCTCTCACGAACGGGGGACTCGACGAAGTGTGGTTGGTTCCGGTTCCGACGAGCACTGTGGCCTTCGTGCGTCGAGGTTTCGATCCGCTCGGTCTGCTGCTCGCCCGAGTATCCCGGCAGGGAAGGCTCCCACCCGGAACGGTACGCGCCCCGGTTTTGCGCCGGCGCAGCCAAGGTGTCCTCGCGCTTGTGCGAGCCGGTGGGCAGAAGGGTCTCCGGCGTGGCCAGCGGCGAGGAAGGGTCGCCGGATCGCTCGAGGTGCGGGGCGCGGCCAGGCTTGCGAGAGGAGCGTGGATTGCGAGAGGAGCGTGGCTTGCAAAGGGAACCCAGCTCACGAGACGAGCTCGGAGCGGAACTCTGCTCACGAGACGAGCTCCGCCCACGAAGGGGACTCTGCTCACGAGAGGAGCCTGGAGGGGAACTCTGCTCACGAGACGAGCTCCGCCCACGAAGGGAACTCTGCTCGCGAAAGAAGCCCGGCTAGCGAAGGGAAATCTGTTCAGAAACAGCCGGAATCCGGGGCTCGCGGGGCGGCGGGTCGTCGTCGTGGACGACGTCCTGACCACCGGCGCGACCGTGCGCGAGGCGACGCGCGCGCTCGAGGGGGCGGGCGCCGTCGTCCTCGGTGCCGCAGTGATTGCCTTCGTGCCACTACCAGAGCCGGGACACGCCGAGACTTCGCAGTCGGCGGACACAGAGTGAATTTCAGGGCAAGAGGGGGTGTGCAATCGGTGACAATCCACTAACGTCAGTTATGGGTTCCAGCTTGGGAGGAACCCCTCGATAGCGGCTCGGAAAGGGGCTCGACTGTCAAGCAGTAGGCCCCCAGAGAGCCGAATTCGGGCTGGCCGAAGTAACCTCTGGAGGGCACCATGGAGTTCAAGATCAGCGGGCGCAACCTGACTGTGTCGGACCGTTTCCGCGAGTACGCCACCGAGAAGCTCGAGAAGATCGAACAGCTCGCGGACAAGGTGCAACGGGTTGACGCCAAGTGCTCCAAGCAGACCAGCGCGCGCTCAGGAGGCGATCAGCTCACCGTCGAGCTCACCGTCACCGGCCGGGGTCCGGTGATTCGAGCGGAAGCGACGGCGCCGGACAAGTTCGCGGCGTTCGACCTCGCCTACGGCAAGTTGCTTGAACGGTTGAGGAGGGCCAAGGACAGGCGCAAGGTCCATCACGGAAAGCACACCCCGATCGCCGTCAACACGGCTACCGCGTCACTCCCTGTCGTGAGCGGGGACACGCCCATCTACGCGGAACACGCGATGGACGTGACCGGCTCGTCCTCATCGGATGCGCGCTCGCCCTACGACGTGGAGAACGACATCCCGGCCGGCGATTCGCCCGTCCTGATCCGCCGCAAGGTCTTCCCGGCGGCGACTCTTTCCCTCGACGACGCCGTGGACAACATGGAGCTCGTGGGACACGACTTCTATCTCTTCATCGACTCGGAGACCAACACTCCGTCCGTGGTGTACCGTCGTCGCGGATGGACGTACGGCGTCATCAGCCTCGATCAGGCCTGCGAGCCCGGGGAGAGCGCCGTCGAGGACCGCATCCTCGCGTATCGGTCCGACGACGAAGGAGCCGTCGTCTCCTGACGGCTGGAAGGGAGAACGTGTGGGCAGTGCGCTGAGTCTCTCGCAGGCCCGCCGCATCGCCCTCTCCGCACAAGGACTCATTGGCCCGCGGCCCACCGCCCCCATCACGACGAGGGCGGTGGGCCGCACCTTTGACCGGCTCCAGCTCGTGCAGATCGACTCCGTCAATGTCCTAGTTCGCAGCCACTATCTCCCGTTCTTCTCCCGGCTCGGGAACTACGACCGCGACCTCCTCGATCGCCTGGCGTCGCGCAGCCCCCGGCGCATGGTCGAGTACTGGGCCCACGAGGCGAGCTTCATCAAGCCCGAGCACTTCGAGGCGCTGCGCCTTTGGCAGAGCCGGACATGGATCGGCGCGGGGAGCTTGGAGACCGCGGTGCGGGAGGATCTTGCGGCGCGCATCCTGGGCGTCCTCGCGACGAGCCGGCCCCTCACCTCGGCTCAGCTCACGGAACGCTTGGGACACATCGAGGAACGCCGCAACGACAACTGGGGCTGGAACTGGAATGCCGTCAAGCGCGTGGTGAGCGAGCTGTTCGCGCAGGGGGTTGTGAGCTCTGCGGGTCGCACGCCGTCGTTCGAGCGCCGCTATGCCCTCACGGAAGCGGTCCTGCCAGTGGACTATCGCGGCCGCGGGATTGCCGCGGGCGTCCGTCCTGGCCTCGGCCCGGGCGCCGCCCTGGGTGTGGGTCTCCCGGAGGATCGCGAGGAGGCCGCCCTCGAACTGACCCGCGCCGCGCTCTCGGCCCACGGGATCGGCACCGTCAGATGCTTCGCGGACTACTTCCGGCTCCCGATCAAGGCGACGGAGCGCGCGCTTGCCGAGCTGGTTCGGCTGGGCGAGGCCGAGGAGGTCGACGTCCTTGGCTGGGAGGGGAAGCAGTACAAGGACCCGGCCGCGCGCGTGCCTCGTGTCGCCGCGGGCAGGGCGCTCGTGAGTCCCTTTGACTCGCTCGTGTTCGAGCGCCGGCGCCTGGAGCGACTGTTTGGATTCCACTACCGGATCGAGATCTACACGCCCGCCCACCGGCGGCGCTACGGCTACTACGTCCTGCCCTTTCTCCTGGGCGAGACGCTCGTGGCGCGCGTCGACGTCAAGGCAGATCGCGCCGGCGGGGCTCTGCTAGTCCACGCGATCCACGCTGAGCCCGACGCGCCGGCACACACGGCCGAAGAGTTGGCCACCGAGCTGCGGCTCCTCGCGGACTGGCTAACGCTCGACGACGTTCGGGTCGCCGAGAGCGGGAGCCTCGCCGCCGCCGTCGCGCGCCGCCTCAACGGCGGGCACGGCGGCGCGCTCAGTGGCAGGCGCGACGGTGGGCTCAGCGGTGGGCGCGTTGGGGAACCCTGATACGCCGCCGTGCGTGTCTCCCGTAGACTGAAACACGCCCGCTGCACAGGCCCGTTGTGGGCCACGTCATTGACAAGGGAGCGAAAGCCACGTGGCAAACCTTCTCGAGAACCTTCTCCGGACCGGCGACCGCCGGATCCTGAAGCAGCTGCGCGTCTATGCCGACGCCATCAATGCTCTCGAAGAGGAGTTCACGGGGTTCAGCGACGCAGAGCTTCGCGAGGAGACGGATCGGCTCAAGGCGCGCCACGAAGACGGCGAGAAGCTCGACGATCTCCTGCCCGAGGCGTTCGCGGCCGTCCGCGAGGCCGCCGGCAGGACGCTCGGCATGCGCCACTTCGACGTCCAGCTGATGGGTGGCGCGGCGCTGCACCTCGGCAACATCGCCGAGATGAAGACCGGTGAGGGCAAGACCCTCGTCGCGACCGCCCCCGCGTACCTCAACGCGCTCTCGGGCAAGGGCGTGCACGTGGTCACGGTCAACGACTACCTCGCGGAATACCAGTCCGAGCTCATGGGCCGCGTCTATCGCTTCCTGGGCATCTCGAGCGGCTGCATCCTCGGAAGCATGGACCCCACCGAGCGCAAGAAGCAGTACGACGCCGACATCACCTACGGCACGAACAACGAGTTCGGCTTCGACTACCTGCGCGACAACATGGCGTGGGATCAGAACGAGCTCGTCCAACGCGGACACCACTTTGCGATCGTCGACGAGGTCGACTCGATCCTCATCGACGAGGCCCGGACCCCGCTCATCATCTCGGGGCCTGCGCAGGGCGATGCCAACCGCTGGTACGCCGAGTTCGCCAAGATCGCGGTGCGCCTCGGCGAGGGCGACTACGAGGTAGACGAGAAGAAGCGCACCGTCGGGGTGCTCGAGCCGGGCATCGAGAAGGTCGAGGACTACCTCGGCATCCACAACCTCTACGAGTCGGCCAACACGCCGCTCATCGGCTTCCTCAACAACGCCATCAAGGCGAAGGAACTCTTCAAGCGGGACAAGGACTACGTGGTCCTCGACGGCGAGGTGCTCATCGTCGACGAGCACACGGGTCGCATCCTGCCCGGCCGCCGCTACAACGAGGGCATGCACCAGGCCATCGAGGCCAAGGAGAGCGTCGAGATCAAGGCGGAGAACCAGACCCTCGCCACGATCACGCTGCAGAACTACTTCCGCCTCTACGAGAAGCTCTCCGGTATGACGGGTACGGCCGAAACTGAAGCCGCCGAGTTCATGAGCACGTACAAGCTCGGCGTCGTGCCGATTCCGACGAACAAGCCCATGGCCCGCGCCGACCAGCCCGACCTCGTCTACAAGAACGAGGTGGTCAAGTTCGAGGCGGTCGTCAAGGACATCTCGCGCCGCAACGCGACCGGCCAGCCCGTGCTCGTCGGCACCACAAGCGTCGAGAAGAGCGAATACCTCTCGCAGGCCCTCGGGAAGGCCGGAGTCCGCCACGAGGTCCTGAACGCGAAGAACCACGCGCGGGAGGCCGCCATCGTCGCTCAGGCGGGCCGCAAGGGCGCCGTCACGGTCGCGACCAACATGGCCGGCCGCGGTACCGACATCATGCTCGGCGGCAACGCCGAGTTCATGGCCGTCGCCGAACTCGCCTCGCGTGGCCTCGACCCTGAGGCGGACTCCGAGGCGTACGAGGCCGCGTGGCCCGCAGCCCTCGAGGCCGCCCAGCAGGCTGTCAAGGACGAGCACGAGGAGGTCCTCGAGCTCGGTGGGCTCTACGTCCTCGGCACTGAGCGCCACGAGTCGCGACGCATCGACAACCAGCTTCGCGGCCGCTCGGGCCGTCAGGGCGATCCCGGCGAGTCGCGCTTCTATCTGTCTCTCAACGACGATCTCATGCGTCTTTTCGGGACGGGCGGCGCCGAGCGACTCATGGCGAGCAGCCTCCCCGACGACACCCCGCTCGAGTCGAAGCTCGTCTCGCGCGCCATTCAGTCGGCGCAGGCCCAGGTCGAGGGCCGCAACGCCGAGCAGCGCAAGAACGTCCTCAAGTACGACGACGTCCTCAACCGCCAGCGCGAGGCCATCTACGGTGACCGCCGCCGCATCCTCGAGGGCGACGATCTCCACGAGAAGGTGCAGTTCTTCATCGAGGACACTCTCAACGCGATGATCGAAGCCGGGACCGCCGAGGGCAACGGTGACGACTGGGACTTCCACGGACTCTGGAACAACCTCCGCACCGTGTACCCGGCGACGATCACGGCGCAGGACATCATCGAGGAAGCCGGGGGCAAGTCCCGCGTCACGGTGGAAATGCTCAAGGAGGAGGTCCTCTCCGACGCGCGGCTCGTGTACACGCACCGTGAGGACCAGATCGGCCCCGACACGATGCGCGACCTCGAGCGCCGCGTGGTCCTTTCCGTCATCGGGCGGAAGTGGCAGGAGCACCTCTACGAGATGGACTATCTCAAGGAGGGCATCGGTCTTCGGGCCATGGCTCAGCGCGACCCGCTCGTCGAGTACCAGCGCGAAGGCTTCGCGATGTTCCAGGCCATGATGGAAGGCATCCGCGAGGAGTCCGTGGGCTTCCTGTACAACCTGGAGATCGAGCAGGCCGAGGTCACCGAAGAGCAGGGGCAGTCGAGCATCGACGAGCCGTCACGACCCGCGCAGCTTCAGTACAGCGCTCCTGCCGAGGACGGCACCACCGAGACCCATGTCGAGCAGGCGCGTTCGGCCAAGGCGCGGCAGAACGGTTCGCAGGGCGCGCGCGGAGCGGGCGGTCGGCCTGGGAGTGGTCCCGCGTCGGGTCAGCAGCAGGCCCCCCGGCGCGCCAAAAACCGCCGTCGGTAGCTCGCAACGGGGCTGGCGGCAGCTGGCAGGCACAGGGCTGGCGTCAGCTGGCAGGCACGGGGCTGGCGGCAGCGGGCAGGCATAGGGCTGGCGTCAGCGGGCAGGCAGGCACAGGGCTGGCGTCAGCCGGCAGGCACGACAGCAGGCAGGCAAGTGCCGGCGGCAGCGGGCCGCGCTGATCAGTTGTAGTCAGTTGTCGGCCCTGTGCTGGTGCCCCGTCTAACCGGTCAGCCGATTTCGAGTGCCGTGACGCGCCAACCGACGCCGTCGGCGTGTTCGAGCCTCAGGGCCACCGCGCGGCACCTGAGCTGGTCCGAGGCCACGACGCACGCTTCGTAGATGCCCGGCCGGACGAGGCTGGCCCGTGACGACAGCACGGCAGCGCCGCGGTGAACCAACGCGAGATTCGGCGCTGCGCCGGGGGCATCCTTCCGGCTCAGTGACGCACGCAGCTGGAGCGCGGCCAGAAAGTCGCGGGGCATCCAGACGGCGAGCTGCTGGACCGGGCGGTGCCCGGCGAGCACCTCAAGGGCCGCGCCGGTGATTCGGCCAGCGAGCTGGGCGACCCACTTCCGCTCGCTCTTCGATCCCACGGCGTGCAGCCGGCGCGGGGTCGGCGCAGCGAGAGGAACGTCAAGGGCCGAGGTCCCGTCCGACTGCGAGCCAGGTCGGGGACGGGCCACTGGGGCCGCCCGATGGGTTCGAAGCCTCACGACGGATGCCGGCGCGCCCGGAATCGGCGGCGATGGCGGATTTGCCTGCGAGCTCAGATTCGGACGTGAGTCAGGATCCGGTGGCGATGCTGGCTGGGTGGCTCGGACTCCGGTGACAAGGCTCGGGACAAGGCTCGGGGTACGGCCGGGGACAAGGCTCGGGGTGCGGCCGGGGACAAGGCTCGGTGCGTTCATGGGTTCCGTCCTGAGTAGGCGCCGTCGACGGCGTGGTTGGTCGTTGCTGAGTCAGGGGGTGGGCGCGGCGGCCTAGCCGTTGGGCGGCACGAGGAGGAGGCCCGGCCGGATGAGGTCGGGATCGTCTCCGATGGCAGCGCGATTGGACTCGAACCAGCGAGGCCACGCGTTGGCCACGTCGCTCACGGTGGCGTCCGGGCCAAGGTGGCGAGCGGCGATGCTCCAGAGTGTGTCGCCCGGCCGGACCTCGACGGCCTCCCCGGCGGATGCATCTATTCGGAGCTCCGCTCGGACTAAGGGGCCTCCCGAGGGCTCGTTGTCGAGCGGCACAGGCTGGCGCGGGGTCCATGCGTGGTCGGGGGCGGCACGCGCCGGAGGGGTTGAATCGGCCTGCGCCGTGGGTAGGCTTGGGGTCGCGATGCCGACCGCGCCAGGCTGGGT
>NZ_JBKZWT010000182.1:0-7322 GCF_047759905.1 Sinomonas sp. G460-2
CGCGCCGCCGGGGCTTCTTCTCGGGACCGCCGAGGTCCTCGAGTGCCTCACCCTCGACGCCCTCGAGCACGCGCTTGTGGCGGGGCAGGCGACCCTTCGTGCCCTCGGGGATGTCCAGATCCGCGAAGAGGTGTGCGGACGAGGAGTACGTTTCGACGGGGTCCGGGACGTCGAGCCCCAGCGCCTTGTTGATGAGCGTCCAGCGGGGGACGTCCTCCCAGTCCACGAACGTCACGGCCGTGCCCTTGTTGCCGGCGCGGCCGGTGCGGCCCACGCGGTGCAGGTAAGCCTTCTCGTCCTCCGGGCACTGGAAGTTGATGACGTGCGTGACATCTTCGACGTCGATGCCTCGCGCCGCGACGTCCGTCGCGACGAGGACGTCCACCTTGTTGTTGCGGAACGCGCGGAGTGCCTGCTCGCGCGCGCCTTGGCCGAGGTCGCCGTGGAGGGCCGCCGCCGCGAAGCCGCGGTCCACGAGCTCTTCCGCCAGCTTCGCGGCGGTGCGCTTCGTCTTCGTGAAGATGATCGTCCGGCCACGGCCCTCGGCCTGAAGGATGCGGGCCACGACCTCGTCCTTGTCGAGGTGGTGCGCCCGGTAGATGACCTGGCGGATATCCTTCTTCGTGATCGAGTCGTCGTCCGGCTCGGACGCGCGGATGTGCGTGGGCCGGCTCATGTAGCGGCGGGCCATCGCGACGACCGGGCCCGGCATGGTCGCGGAGAAGAGCATCGTCTGGCGGATCGCGGGGACCGCGCCGAGCAGCGTCTCGACGTCGGGCAGGAAGCCGAGGTCAAGCATCTCGTCCGCCTCGTCAAGCACCACGATGCGAACGTTCTTGAGGTTCAGGTGCCGCTGGCGGTGGAGGTCGATGAGGCGGCCGGGGGTGCCGACGATCACATCGACGCCGCGCTGCAGCGCCTCGATCTGCGGTTCGTAGGCGCGGCCACCGTAGATGACCTCGGTGCGCAGGTTCGTGCGCTTGCTCGCCGTCTGGAGATCCTTCGAGACCTGGAGGGCGAGCTCGCGGGTCGGCACCACGATGAGCGCCTGCGGCGCGCCGGGCGCGGGAAGCTTGGCGTAGTCCGCGTGGTCCTGCGGGATCGCTCGCTGGAGCGTCGGGATGCCGAAGCCGAGCGTCTTGCCCGTTCCGGTCTTGGCCTGGCCGATGATGTCGTGGCCGCCGAGGGCCACGCCGAGCGTCATCGACTGGATGGGGAACGGGTGGAGGATCCCCGCGTCGGCCAGCGATTGGGCGATCTCCGGGATCACGCCGTAGTCGCCGAAGGTCTTCTGGGCCTCCTGGCGCACGGGCGCATCGTTCGTAATGGTCTCTTGGGTCTCGAGCGTCTCCTCGCCCGAATCGTCCAAGAGCAGTTCCTGCGTGTGAACTTCGTTCAAAGGGTTTGTGTCCCTCCATCTGGGCCGAGAGGCCGCTCGACAGACATCCGCGAGCGAGGATCAAGGCCTCGCGACGCGCGGAGCATCCGGAGCAGCCGCATAGTGGCCGTCCAGTGGAAGCCGATCGCGGGCTATCAGGGCGCCAGCGTGAGGCTGGCAGATGAAGAAGAAGATCGCGTGAGATACGACCGGGCATCCAATAACGAGACAAGAATATCGCGCGGGCTTGGAATACCGGGAATCGAGGCCTGCGACACACGGTGGTGGCCCGCAGGCCAAGGGCCTCCCGACCGCCGTCTGGCGGCCGGGAGGCCCTTGGGTTGAGTGCGAAGCACGCCGAGGCGTCAGCCGTCGCTGTCGATCTGCGTCGCGCCGGAGGGGGTGTGCTCGGACGCGGGCGGCTCGCTGTCCTGGCCCTTGACAGCCTTCCAGATCTCCCGGTTGAGGCTGTACTCATCTGCCTGGTCGGGGGTGCCGGAGAGCTGCGATTCCGTCAGCACGAGAGAGCGGCTCACGGATGGGGTCAGGCTAGGGCTCGTCACGGACGGGGCTGCCGCGGCCCGGGGCGCGGGTGCTGCGGCAGCCGTCGGGCTCGCGACGGCAGTCGCAGTGGTGCTGGCGGCCCCGGCCGAGGCGCCGACTGGGGCCGCGAACGCCGCCGAGATCGGATACTGGCCCACCGCGATCGGGGTCCCGGCCGCGCCGGTCGCCGTGGTGATCGGGATGAGCTGTCCGGTCCCCGCCGACGTCGCGTAGACCGTCGCGTCGTCGGCCCCGAGCGCCACGGACGTGACGTTCTGTCCCGCGGTCCACGGTGCCTTCGCGGTCTCGGTCGCCACGTCGATCGGCGTGACGGTGTTGGCGCCCGTATCCGCGACGTACAGCGTGGATCCGCTGTGCGAGAGGACGAGGTTGAACGGCGTCTGGCCGGCCGGGATGGGCTTGCGGGCGGTCGCCGCCCCGAGGTCGATCGGCGTGACGTCGTTGGATCCCATGTTCGAGACGAACGCCGTCTTGCCATCCCCGGTCACAGCCACGCCGAACGGCTGCTGGCCCGCGGCGACGGTGGCCTTGACGGCCTTCGACGCCGTGTCCACGAGCGCGACGGTGTTCGCGTTCTTGTTGGCGACGACGAGGGTCGCGCCGTCGGGCGTGACGGCGACGTTCTCAGGGCCCGCCCCGACGTGGATCTCCGCTCCCGCGGCGCCGCTCGCGATGTCCACCGGCTGCACCGCGCTGTCGCCGTAGTCGGCCACCCACAGCGTCTTGCTGTCGGGGCTCACCGCGAGACCCGCCGGGACCTTGCCCGTGGGGATCGTCGCGGTGACGGCGTCGGAGGCCACGTCGATGACGCTCACGCTGTCCGAGTTCTGGTTCGCGACGAAGGCCTTGGTCCGGTCGGGGCTCGTCACGACGGTTCCGGGCGAGGACCCCACGGGGATGGACGCGAGCGCCTTGCCGGTCGAGAGATCGACGGCGGAGACCGTGCCGCTCGTGAAGTTCGCGACGAACGCCTGCGGGATCGTCGCGACGCGGGGGTCGGGGATGACTCCCGCGATCGTGGCCTTCTGGGTGCCCGCGAGCCGGCCGTCGATCGGGTACGTCGCGCTCACAGTGAAGAGCTGTTGGCCGGGCGCCGCGTTCGCGGGAACGTCGACGGTCCAGGACACGTCGGCGCTCGCCCCGGGGGCGAGCAGCCCGAGTCCCTGTGCGCCGGACGGCGTGGCCGTCCAGCCGGCGGGACTGGTCAGCTGGGCCTGCGCACCGCCGAGCTGGCTCGTGCCCGTGTTGGTGATCTTGCCCTTCACCGTGGCCTTGGTGCCTGGTGCGAGGACCGTGCTGGGCATCGACGCTGTCACCGACGGCGCGGCCGCCGCGGTATACGGAGTCAGGTTCGCTTTGGCGCCGAACGAGTAGATCATCGGCAAGGCCGCTGAATCGTATTGCGACATCGGGTTGACGCCCAGGAACAGCTCCATAGTGCGGAGCATCGAGACCTGGCTGTAGAAGTGGGAGTCCACCGCACCGGTCTGCGTGTAGGGGCTGATGACGAGGCCCGCGGTCCGGTGCGCGTCGACGTGGTCGGCGCCGCCCTGCGAGTCGTCCTCGACCACGAAGATCGCGGTGTCCTTCCAGAACTGCGAGTGCGACACCTCGTCGACGATCTTGCCGAGGGCCAGATCGTTGTCCGCCACGAGCTGGGCGGCCGTGCTGCCGCCGGCCGTGTGGTCGCGAGGGAGGTCGATGAACTGCATCGCGGGGAGGCTGCCACTTGCCTTGGACTGCTGGAACTCCTTGTTCCAGAGGTCGAAGCGGTGCTGGTCGCTCACGCCCATATCGAACCACGGGTACTCGTGGTCGGTATTGGCATCCAGGAGCGGATCGTGGGCGCAGAACGAGCCTGCGGCGCATTTCACGGGCTCCTGCCCGCCGACCCAGGAGGACGGCACCACGAACTGGCCATAGTTGCGGAACGGGATCTTGTTCTGGGCGAGCTTGTCCCACAGATAGGCGTGCGCGGGATCCGGGCCGGCAGCGGCGACGTCGGGGTGGTACCCCTCGGAGTCGTACTGCGAGCCGTTGCCTGCGTAGCCCTGGGCGGTGGCAGTCTCGTTGTACGGGTTCGAGCTGGCCTGAGTGGCCCACTGCCACCCGTTCTGGCTCACCTCGCCGTCGGAATACAGGTTGTCCAGCGTGACGAACTGATCCGCGAGCTTGTGGTGGTTGGGCGTGACGTCCTTGCCGAACAGGGCGAGCGAGGGATCGCCGTTGCCCTTCCCCAGGTCGCCGAAGACCTGATCGTAGGTGCGGTTCTCCTTGACCACGTAGATGACGTGCTTGATGGGCGAATCATCGCCCGGATGGCGCGGGACAATGGTCGCGGCGTCGCGGTCCTGCTGGTCTCCGGCGTCGCCCGCCTTGTCGAAGCCGTTGTTCGTGCGGACCTGCTTCGTGTACTTGGCGAGCTCGTCAGACGAGGGCGTCTTCACGAGCGAGACATAGCCCTTGAGCTGGCGTTCGATGTACGGGTTGTTGCCCGGCGTCGTGCCCTTGTTCGGACCCGTGCCCAGCCCCTTCGCGCTCGTGATGAGCAACGACGAGCCGTCCTTCGTGGGCTGCACGCCCGTCGGGTACCACCCCGTGGGGATGAGCCCCTTGACCCGGCCGAAGCCGTCGGGGCTGGACAGGTCCAGGACAGAGACGTCGTTGTTGCCGCCAGCCGTGACGTACAGCGTCCCCGCGTCCGGCGAGAGCGCGAGGTTGGTGGGCTGCGTCCCGCCGGGAGCTCCCTCGTACGGCGCGAGGGAGAGCGTGGCCGTCACGGCGTTCGTGGCCGGATCGACCATCGAGACGCTGTCACTGTCGCCGTTCGAGACGAAGATCCGGTGCTTGGCCCGGTCCACGAGGAGCGCATTCGGATGGGATCCGACCGTGATGCTGGCCCCCGGCGTCACGGCGAGGCCGCTCACGGCGAACGTCGAGACGGTGTTCCCGCCCTGGTTGCTCACGTACGCCGTGTGCCCGTCCTCGGAGAGGGCCACACCGTACGGGTAGTCGCCGGTCGGCGCTTGCGCTGTGTTGCCCGACGCGACATCGACCGCGACGAGCTGGCGCGAGAGCTGGCCGGTCGCGTAGACGGTCGCGCCGTCCGGCGAGACGGCCACCATCTGGGGGTAGCTTCCGGACGGCAGCGCGATCGAGCGCTCGACTGCGAGCCTCTTGGCGCCCGCGTCCCAGCTGAGGACGAGGATGGCGTTCTTGTTCGCCGTGGCGAGGTAGACGTGCTTGCCGTCCGGGCTGAAGGCGAGGCCCGGCGCCACGCCCTGTGGGACGTCTTTCTTCGAGGTGTCGAGCTCGAGCTCCTGCACGACATCGCCGTCCGCGGACTCGAGGACCTGGACGGTCTGCTTGCCGTTCGCGTTGCGGACGATGTTGGGCACGAGCAGCGCCGCGCCGTCAGGGGAGAGGACTGCGTTGGCTGGGAAGAAACCTGCGCCGATCTGCTTCCCTGCCGGCGTCACGGCCCAGCCGGAGGGCGTCACAGCCGTCCCGTCGCCTTGGGGCCCGGCGTGCTGGAGGAAGGCGACGCCGGCCACCGCCGAGGCGGCGCCGACGGCGATGCAGGCGGCGGTGGCGATGGCCGTTGCCGGCCGTCTCCACCACGCGGATCTGGGTTTTCTGGGGCTGTCCACTGTTGGGTCCTCACACTCGGCTGGGCGGCCCGGGGCGTTCTGTCCCGTAGGCCTGAATGACTGCGCCGCGACGGTCCCCCCAACGGCCGGCTGACGGCCGGGCCCGCGTGCGCACCTCGACTCTGCCCCGCTCGGGTGCCTCCGCTCAACGCGAGAACCTTAGTTGTATATACAGTTCATTCAATCTTTGCCGCAGAAAACCAGCGTTTACCCGACGTTCTCCGAAGTTCGCGGCATGGTGGAGACGGTGAACGAAAAGTTGTATAGTCAGCAAAATGACCGCGGTGCGCCGTGCGGAACGTGGGGCGCTCAAGCCTTTTCGAACAGCACGAGGCGCTTCTGGATGTCCGCCTTCACGAGTCGCACGCGCACGGCCGTCCCGGACTCTATCTCGCCCTCGCACCGGGCCGTGACCGGCGGGTCGGCGATCTGCACCGTGCCGAACGGGCGACCCGGAGCGGCAAGCCGGCCGCCGTTCTGCGAGCTCGCGATCCGATCCAAGGGCTGCGCCGGCCGGCCGTTGCCGTTCGCGGACGGGTCTCCCGCGGCGGGCCTCGACCCGGACACGACGATCGCGTCGAACTCCTGCCCGATCCTGTTCACGAGCAGGGCGGCCTCGACGAGATCGAGGGACGCCCGCTCGACCTGCGCCGCGATGCGGTCTGAGGCCGCCATGAGCGCGGGCAGCGCGGGCAGGGCCGTCCGCACCCAGGCCGGGACGTCGCCGTCGTTCGCCAGCGCCTCGCACAGCACGAGGACGAAGCGGTCCACGAGCCGCCGAAGCGGCGCCGTCGTGTGCGCGTAGGGCGCCGCGATGGCGGCCTGGACCGGGTTTCCGGGGAGCTCGCCGTCGAACGGGGTGTAGGCCGCGCCCCGGAACAGCGCGGCCGCCGCGTGGAGGATCGCGAGTTGGCGCGGCTCGGAGGCGTCGAGCGTGCGGAGGTAGTTGCCGTACGGGACCGTCCCGTCCCACGGGCGGCCCAGCGCATGGGTCTGGCGGCGGAAATGCCGCAGCGACTTCTCGTCCGGGGGCGGCATGGTCCGGAGGATCCCAACCCCGCCGTCCATCATGAGCTTCGCCGCCGCCATCCCCGTCATGAGGGAGATCTGCGCGTTCCAATCCTCGACGGGGCGCTGCGCGGCTGCCTCGATGCGATAGCCGCCGTCATCCGCGGGCACGATCTCCTGCTCCGGCAGATTGAGGCTCGCCCCGCCGCGCGCCTGCTCGAGCGCGACCCGCTTGAGGCCCACCTCCTTGAGGAGCATAAGCGGCTCGACGGCGGTGCCCGCGTCGATCTGCGCCTGCACCTCGGCGTAGTTCAGCTTCGCGCGGCTGCGGATCCGCGCGCGCTCGAGGCCGACGGCGGTCACCTCGCCGCCCGCGTCCAGCCGGAAGTCCCACACGAAGGCGCCGCGCACGGAGTCGGCAAGCAGGCTCCCGGCGCGGTCCGTGATGTCGCTCGGGTGCAGCGGCACCTTCTCGTCGGCGGCGTAGATGGTCTGGCCCCGGCGTCGTGTCTCGGCGTCGAGCTCACCGTCCGGGCGGACGAACGCCGGGACGTCCGCGATCGCGTAGCGGACCCGGTAGCCCTCGCCGGAGCGCTCAAGGTGCAGGGCCTGGTCGAGATCCGTTGAGGCGGGCGGATCGATCGTGACGAACGCGACATGGGTCTGGTCGGCATCGGGGAGCCGGTGCGCGGCGATCGCCGCCTCGGCGTCGGCCACCGCGG